>NZ_JBHTJT010000001.1:0-1344 GCF_042676185.1 Tropicimonas aquimaris
ATATCCTTATCGGGTCGTCTTGGACGACCGACCGGGTGGACGGCGCTTTCATATACCTATCAGACGGCGAGGGTGTGTGGACACGCAGCTACCTCGACGTGGGCGTTCCGGTTTCCAACCTCAATGGTTTGGCAATTGACGACGTCAATGGAGACGGTTTGACCGACCTTGTTGCAACGACTTGGGTGGGAGGCCCTTACCCAGGCGGAGGCTTTGCAGTGTTCACCGCGGAAGATCCTTGGGATGGCAGAATTGTCGGTAATGATGGCGACAACAAGCTCAGGGGCGGAAAGGGAGATGACCTGATCCGTTCCGGCGCCGGCGATGACCATGTGCTCGCGAAGCAAGGAGACGACGAAGTCCATGCAGGAGATGGTGACGATCTCGTCAACGGCCAAGACGGGAACGATCACCTCTACGGCGATGAAGGCAACGACATCATCAACGGCAATGACGGCGACGATATCGTCTACGGTGGCGCGGGTTCGGACGTACTTCATGGCAACGGCGGGAACGATCTGGGGCGCGGGGGAGTTGGCAACGACAGGCTGTCTGCCGGCACCGGTGATGACACCTTCTTCGGACAGGATGGTGATGATGCGCTTAGTTTTGATGGCGCCGGCGAGGACATCATGGTCGGCGGGGCCGGAGATGACGCCTTCATATGGAGCCAGTCCAGCGATGGAGGAGATGCATCGATTGACGTCATCGTCGGAGACGAGCATCTCAGGCTACGCTTGATCACCGACGACGGCCTTGAAATCGACGAAATGGCTTATGATACGAGCCAAGGGTTCGACACGGCCAACTTCCATGTTGTTGATCTTGCTACGGCATCTGCTCTGGCAGCCGAGATATTGGCAGAGTACGACGGACAGACCACGGCACAACTTGACACGATCGGTGTGACAATCGCTGAAATCGACCTGATCCGTATCTACGTCGATGGGTATGCTGGCTTGTTCGCTGAGTTGGGAAGCTTCGATTTCTCGGCATAGAGCGCTCCGGGACGTCAGCGTCGAACCGAGCAGGTCGAATTGTAGCGTTGATCAAATCGTAGAATTTCCCGCCTGGAGTGATCCCCGGGCGGGGCTTCTCGCGGGTTGTTGCCGGGCTACATTAGAGAGTCACGTGCCTGCGGACGAACTTATGCGAAGGGCCGTTGCAAGAATGCCCCGCCGATGAGTTGATGGCGGTCACCAGATTATATTGTGGGACGATTACTCCGTCCGAAAAGATGTTGCGACTGCGAAGTGGCAGTCCCGTCTGGAGGTCCGCTTTGCGCAGGAAGGCGACATGTGCATGAAACCGCGGTGGATCGGACACGTGCATCAAGCAATCAAG
>NZ_JBHTJT010000002.1:0-10672 GCF_042676185.1 Tropicimonas aquimaris
CCGCGAGTTCATCAGGGCCCAAACCGAAACCGCGTAGGTGTCCGGTCAAATGGGGGCAAGTTCATGGACCTTGTTGAGCCGCGACAGAGCGGAACAGATCACTTGACTTGTCGTCCGCAACAAATCGTTCACCAAAATAATGCGCTTCTCGGCCGGGCCAATGAAGAGCGGTCGATAAGTGCCCCCCAAAAAATCTACTGTGCGCATTCAGCAAACAGTTGATCCCGGTCATTGTCGGGACTCGAAAAAGGTGTCGATCCTAAGAGTTAGTCTTGAAGGCCGTGATCCTCGAAGGAAGAGACGAAATGAATGGCACTGAGACGGCGGATCTTTATGTGGGCTTCATTGCACCTTTGTTGCCCTTTTCCTTTCTCGCAGTTCTGACGCTTGTCGCACTTCCGGCAGCAGCGTTCCTCGGCTTTCATATTGGACGGGTTACGCTTAGCCGTAGACAAGTTGACGGTGTTTTGCCTGAGCAGGCGCCTGGAGCCACCTCTCTCGGCGCAATGTTGGCGCTCCTAGGACTGCTGCTCGGCTTTGCGTTCAGTTCGGCGCTTGGATGGCGCGAGGCGAGGCAGATAGCGCTCGTCAACGAGGCGGCGGCGATTAGCACGGCCTTTCTGACAGCAAACCTTGTCGAGGATCCGGGGCGCAGCGATCTTCAGTCCCAGTTGCTCGCCTATGCGAATACACGCATCGCGAGCCGTGCGGATATCGGATCAATGGAAGCCTGGAACGCCTTTCTGGAGCGGACCCTGGAAGCACAGGCGAAAGTCTGGCCAGCGACGATGCAAGCCATCGGAGGAACAACATCCGATCCGATCCGGGCGGCAGTCGTGCGCAGCGTGACCGACATGCTCGACGCTCATACATATCGTGTCGCCGCGGCAGCCGAACAGATCCCGCCACCGGCCAAGTTGATGATCTTTCTGGCCTCCGTCGTCGCGATCTTTGTCGTCGGCAACCGGACGGCAATGCAGGGCAAGACGCTGACTTGGCATGTCTTCGCCTTTGCGGGGCTGCTCTCGGTCGTCATGATCGTGATCTTCGATCTTGATAGAGCGCTGGAAGGCACGATGAGGGTGAACCCTGACACAATGAACCAGACCATCCGTGAGATGGAAGCCGCCCTCGCAGCCTCTGACGACTGAAGTGGTTTCTATCGCCCTTGGCGAAGTGCCGCGCGAAACAGGAGATACGGCAAGGACCGAAAGCAGGGCGGATGCTGTGGAGGGCGTCGTTCCGGCGACGGTTCGGGCCAGCCCTTCCCTGGTTTGGACCAACCGGGGAACTCGGGCCGGCGCGGCGTTTTCCTGTGCAATCCTCACATTTTCCGGTCACCGCGAAGCATCCCAATCTCTTTCATGTACGGGTCAAGGCACGTAGCGCTCGGGCTTGGGAAATTGGATGCTTTCTAGGAAATCAGCCACGGCGATCAGGCGGGCCGGTATGAGCGTGACAATCCCGTTTCCGGTATCGAATTCGACCATCGGACCTGCGCTGAGTTCCGAAATCACGGGCATGTCTTGGCGTGGGTTGGTACTCTTGGTGTAGCCATCGATGATCGACATGACCTCGAGCATTGGCCAGATACCGCCGCGGCGAGCGGCGATCCTCGTCAGGTCCGCTGGGTGCGTTTTCAGGCTGGCGGCCGCGGGGCCGCCGCCCTTGCCATCAACGCCGTGGCATCTCGCGCAGTGCGCTGCAAAGATCGCCTCTCCTCCCGAGGAGGTACCGTCCGCATTCGACTGGAAAGCGCACCCCAAGGCCAAGACCACGGTCGGAAACAGTAGTTGCCGCATGTTCAGGCGTCCTATTCCGCAGGCTCTGCCGCCGGGAAGGTCCAGCTTCCGTCGAGGATTTCCTCACGGGGTTGGTACATCCGGACGGCATAGTTCCAGCCCGGCGTTACGGGGATGCAGTTCACGCGCCCATCGCCGCAACCTCCGAAATGAATCGTGAAGGAGCCGTCGTCGTTCGGTACGGCGGAATAGTTGTTGTAGCTGTTCACACCGAGGTCGTTCTCCTTGAGATAGCCCTCTGCATTGTAGACGGTGACCGACCAGAAAGCGTCCACGGGCACGTCTTTGGCATTGATCAAATATGGCGTCTCGCCATCGTTCTGCTCAACGCTGGCGAGGATATAGGTGGCCGCTGTCCTCGGCAGGCCGCCCCATCCCGACAGAGCGCCGATCAAGCGCGCGACGGGCTCCGTTTCCTCCCTGCGGCCGAAGGCATGGGTCGACTCGAACCCGAGGGATGCAAGATCGTTGATCGCCCGGCGCGCCATCGCGAGCTTGTCGAGATCCCAGCGGGGGGCGTCGAACGGGCCGGCTCCGCCTCCGCTGATCGCGATTGCGTCCTGCGCGGCATGGGCAGCCTCTATATCGGCGGGATCGGTGACGTCGGCAAACGTTCGAAAAGTGATCGAAGCGAAGCGCGTGCCCACATCCTCTTCCGTCAGCGTATAGGTTCCCGGCTGCGCCTCGACGAACATGTCGTGGTCCTGATTGACCACGTGCATCGACTGGTAGCGCCCGCCGATTTCGGGCAGCGTGATCTCTACCGGTTCTGACAGATCCACAGTGATCTGAGAATAGAGCGTATCCTGGTTCATCCGTATGACCGGCTGATTGTCGGGCGTCGTCGGTTCCCGAAAATGACCCAGTTCTCCAACGTCCATACCGTTTGCTGCCATCGCGGAGCGGAACATGTGGTCCGATTCCGCCCGGATCAGGTTATCGAGATTGACGTCCTGCGCGGCGGCGAGAGAGGGCACGAGCAGACCAATTGCTATGAGTTTCCGTATCATCACTTGTCCTTTCACTTTGCCGGCTCGGCGGTCGGGAAGGTCCAGCTTCCATCGAGGATTTCTGCTCTGGGCTGGTACAGCCGGACGTTGTAGTTCCAGCCATCCATGATCGGCAGACAGTTGACGCGACCGTCGTCGCAACCGCCGAGATGAACCGTCATCGAACCGTCGTCGTTGCGGGTGCCGGTCACACTGTTGATGTTGTAGGCGCCAAGCGCGTTCGGCTCGAAGAACCCTTCAGCGTTGTAAAGGCTGATGGACCAAAACGCGTCGACCGGAACGTCGGCAGGCACCTCGATCTTGTATTCGCCAATCGGGAGACCCGGCTCGACGTTGAGGTAGTAGGCCTCCTCCTCAGGTAGCCCACCCCAACCGACGGCCGTACCGAGGAAGTGCCGCACGGGCTCCACCGCCTCCCGGCGTCCGAACGTGTGAGTGCTGTCGGGCGCGTAGCGGCCGATCTCGATTGTGGCCCGGAGCAGTCCTTGGAAACTTTCCTCGTCGTAGTCCGGCGGGATGAAGGGCGCCGCGGACGCTGCTTCCAGCGTCATCAGGTCCTGGAGTGCGTTCACCTCGGCCACGTCGTCCGGGTCGGCCGCGTCGACGAGCGTGCGCATGAAGACTATGACGTAGGGCGTGTCAAAGGTCTCCATGTCGAGAGTGTAGGTGCCGCCGCCGTGAAACACCTCGTTGATGAAATGGTCCTGATTGATGACCATCGCAGACATGTAGCGATCGCCTGCATCTGGCAGCGTCAGGGTCGCGCCTTCGCTGATGTCGATGACAGCAACGCTATAGAGCGTGTCTCGGTTCATCCGGATCGTCGGCTGGTTTTCCACTGGCGTCGGATCACGGAAATGGAAGAAGCGGTTCACGCCGCCCGCGAGCGAGACATACTTGTCGAGCTCGATATCCGTTGCCGCCCTTATGAAATTGTCGATGGTGACCGGGACTTCCCGAGCCTCGAGGAGCGCCCGCAAGCTGTCCGATGCGCTCTGCCCGATTGCCGAATCTGCAGAAAATGTTGCACCGGCAACGGCGATGACAGCCGCTATGATTTGCGATCTGGACATTTTCCCCTCCCATTCATTGCTTCACTTTCGTCAGCCATCTGACCCTGATGGTTGGTGCCGGTTCCGGAGCGGGACCGGCACTTGACTGTACGCCGCGCCCATCCTTCGCTTTCTTCCGCCTCAGCGCATGAGGTCCGAGACGATCCCAAGTGCCTCGAGGACAACGGCGGTATCGCGGACAACGCGATAGACTTCGTTGTCGTAGCGCGCATAGCCCTCCCCGGGCCTCAGCGGCGGAAGGCGCCAATCGTCGTAGTCCGTGATCCAGACGTAATCACGGGGAAGGATCTCTCCATGGCGGTAGATCTTCTTGTACTGTCCCGGGGGCATGCCGCCGGGCTTCTTGGCGAGCCCCGGTGGCGTACCGGCGACCTTTCCGGGCGGCACCTTGTAGATCTTGTTCGGTTTGTTGTTGTCGGCCAGTCCCGGCGCCGCGGACGCAGCCAAGGCGATGGCAGAAACAAGCATCAGAGCGCCTTTTGCAGTCATGATCGTCCTCCTTTTCGAACCTGAACTTCCAGATATCCGAGGTGATATCGCGACCGGAGGAAGCTCAGGTTGCTCTGCCTTCATGAATTGTTGGGACGTCGGCACGAGGTATTACCCGGCGCCCCAACCTCTCTGAACATCAGGTGGCATTGTGCCACCCGACCCAGAAATCCCCTTGTGTTCTCGTTGTATTACCCACTGGCTGCCGCGATCCTTCAAAGGGTTCAGTCCAGAGCATCCTTGACTGCCGTGTCGACGGCTCCGGCGAGCAGCGTATTCGGATCCGCCTCGCAGGCTTCTTCGAGCGCCGCGACGAACTCGTCCTTGAGGCCGTTACGCTCCGCTTCGTCCGGGATTTCCGCTTCGACATCGATTTCCCGGTTGAAGAGCGATACCGCCGCCATCAGGCGCACGATCTCGGCAACCTGGTCCTCGTCCTCGCCATAATTGGCGAGCACGCTCTCGCAGCTGTGGTGCATGTAGGGCATGGCCTCATCCAGGATGCGGTCCATTTCCTCGTCGGCAAAGGCAGTGCCACCGAATGCGACTGCAAGGCCGGCAATGATTACAGATAGCCTTGAAGATGGAGTCATTTCGGGTCTCCCCAGTCTCTTCGTTCCAAACAGTTCCCGCGGATCTGGGGGCATCACTTGGTGTATCCGGCGATCGCGCCAACGACGGCCCCCGCGGAGGCGCCCTTTTTACCGCCGACCAGATACCCGACACCCGTTCCGACGAGGGCGCCTGTCATGGTGTTATGCGCGCGTTTGCGGTCGGCATCTGCCGGACCGGACAGCGCCAGGCCCGCCAAGGCAGCCACCGCGAAAATCGCAACAATTTTCCCAAGAAAACTTGCCATTTTCACACTCCCTTTGTTGTGCGTTCAATCGGTCTTTCGGTGCGGTCAGGACGCCGGCGTCACCCATATTGGTGATGTGTAGGCGCGTTCCTGGTGTGTTGGCTCGATCGCCTCCGGAAGGTTGATGCCGAAGAACACGGCGTCATATGTCGTCCACCGGGGCGTCGGAATTTCGAGAACGCGCACGTAGTAAAATGCGCGCTGCGCCGGATCGAATTCCGGGTCCTGCCAGAATGCGTCGAGGTAGGGGGCGCCAATTGCGTTCGTGAAGGTGGCGGTCGAGACATCGACGGTGTTGCCGACATCGCCTTCGCACGCGCCATCGACAATCGCGCGACCATCCGAGCAGGCCACGTCGTAGACGCGCTCCTGCGTCTCGCCATTGGCATCGAGCCAGCCTTTTACCACCTGTACACGGTCGAGGTTGGCCGCGTCCGGATCGCGCAGGGCACGGATCATGAGCTTGGGAGCCACTGTCAGTCCGGACAGATCGCCGCCCATCGGCACGCCGTTCGCATAGGCATAGGCGGCGAAGTCGGAGCGTTCGAGGTCCTCCGCGGCGAAATCGGCCCCGGCAAAGACCCGAACCCGCAGACGCGTTCCCGTCGTCGCAAAGACCTCCTTGCGGGCGAATGCGTCCCAGATCGCCTCTCGCGTATTCTCGCGCGACCAGACGGCGGCAAGGCCAGAGGCAAGGCCCTCGGCGTGAAGGATATCGTCCGATGGATCGTCCGGTGTGAACCTGCCCGTGATCTGTTCGTCGAAGCGGACCGGGTCATTGGTCGGCTCGACCATCGAGACCTTGCCGAAGTAGTTGTCCTCGGTCGTGGTCGCGAGCGCCGTATGCGAATCCGTCGATCCGACCATGCCAAACTTGAATGGGTTGGTCCCAAGGGACTCCGCATAGGCCAGCCCGCGCTTCAGAGCTTCGCGCGCATATTCGCGCGGCAGCATCTCGGGCGTCTTGAGTTCCGGCCCAAAGCTGCCCTTGTCCCATGTCCCGTAGTCGGCAAAGGCGTCATCGGGTGACAGCATTGGATGCGCTTCGCCATCACCCTTTATCTGGGTGACTTCGTAGACTGGCTCCCACCGCATCCGGCGCTCGGCATAAGCTACATCGAGGGGCGCACCGGAAAGAGTCTTGTCGTCGAACATCAGGCCATTCGAAAGGTTCCCATTATGAGGGATCGACAGCACCCTCCCGCCCGTCAGGCCCTCATAGGTCTCCATCCAGTCCCAGAGATCCTCCGGGTCTTCGCTGTCATAGGCGCTGAAGGGCACGACTTGATCGGCAGCTTCCTTGTCGTCCCGCATCATCACCACGCGGTGGAGGTTGTTCCCGGACGGCCCGGCTGTCCATTCGTACCCGATCAGGGCAGAAAAGGCGCCGGGATCATTATGCTGTTCGGCAGCATCGGTCAGCCTGTGCCACATCGTTTCCTGCAAAGACGTATCCGCGAGAGGATCGCCTGCTTCCCCGCCCATGGAAAAGGCATCGCCCCAGTACACATACGCCTGGGCGACCGCTTCGTGTGTTCTTGGTGCGAAAATGTCAAACAGGCCCTTGCCCCAATCGGTCGCCAGAACCTCGGCATCCTCTTCGTCCAAAGCGATATACAACCCAAGGTTTTCCGCGTGGTCCGCGACGACGAGGAAGTCGAGCGGGCGTTGTAGTCGCGCCTTGATGCCGTGCGATGAGGTAACCGTTTCGCCCTTGGCAAATCGAAACGCATCGTCGGGCGTTCGAGTGGCGCCGGCGAGGCCAGCATCCGCAGAAAACGCCGTATGAAGGTGTGTATCCCCAAAGAAGACCTGGTTGGGATAGTCGTGGCTGATATAGGGCGAGTACTCCGCGTCCGGATCGGGTGCCATGCCCACCAACTCCTGTGCCGCCACCGTCTGGCAGACAAACAAGGCTGTTCCCGATAGCAAGAGCGCTTTGATTGTGATGCGTGACACTTCCAGATCCTCCCTGTTTTCGGCACACCTCCTGTCAGATGAGCGCGAATTGCCGTTCAAATCGGTGGGTGTGGTCGGAAAGGGCCAGGCGCGTATCATGCGGCCCGGAACTTCCCCATAGCCGATCCCAACCGAAGAAGGGTGCCAATCTGTTGGGGCAAGTGCCTTTGGCAGAACCACGACAATCGTGGGCACAGCGCAAACTTGGCAAGCCCTTCGGATGATTGATTCATATCACAGACAGGCTGATCACTTTGCGACAAACTGCTTGCCATGACGGTTCCGCTCTATAACTCCCGGGCGTGGAGGCCCGTTGTTGACGCCACCGACAGGCTGATGTCCGCTCGGGTCGTCGAGCGCGCGCTCCGGTCCATCGGGTTGAGCCGAACGATCATCGAAGGGTCGCCAGTTTTTTTTCCGTATGCCCTGCAGGCCGCCTTCGCGGAAAGCGTCGCGCGTCAGACGGGCGAACGACATTTTGCGCCGCGCGTGACGGCCGAACACGGCTATGAGAAAGTGGAGTTCTACGGGCAGTACGTTCTCGGCGCACCGCGTCTGGACACGGCTTTTTCCCGGGGTATGCGCGCACTCAGGCTCGTGCAGTCGGGGTCTTCTGCATCCCTGCGAGATGCAGGCGAGTTCGTGATCCTGCAATACGATTCTGGCATCAGTTCCGTTGTTGGGGCCCGTCATGTCGATGAGGGGTCACTCATGCTCATCGTCGATCTCATACGACACTTTGCCGGACAGGATTGGCGGCCTGAGTGGATCGAGTTGCCCGCGGCATGCTCCAACGACACGATCCTCGAAACCATCTTTGGAGCGCCAATCCGATGGGGCGCCAATCTTCCGGGTATCGCTCTTCGAAAGGATATTCTACAGGCGCCCAATCCGCACCCACGGGAAGCGAAGACCGCGACATTGTACAGCGATGTGAAGGCAAATCTCCGGGCCCGCCCGCCGGAGAAAATGGCAGATCTTGTGAAGAACATATTGGTTCTGCTTGTCGTTGGGGGAGACGTTTCGGAAGACGCTGTCGCTGCGCAGCTTGGTCTTGGCACGCGCACCCTGCAGAGACGCCTTTCCTCGGAAGGCAGCAGTTTCCGCAACGTCCTTGCATCCTTCCAGGCGGAACGGGCTTCCGCTCTACTCCTGGAAACGGACCATTCAATCCGGGAAGTTGCCTCGGCGTTGGGCTATCGAGAGGTGAACAGCTTCCGGCGGGCTTTTCGGAACTGGACGGGCAAAACACCGACCGAATACGCCGCCGCGAAACCCGTTGGTCTGTTAGCTTGATCTCTGCTTTGCAAGCGTTGGTGCAATCCAGTTCGATAGCCGCGGTTCAATTCCCGATGCCCGGGATACCGAAGCGCGTAGGCTGCTCAATATCTCTGCATCGAGCGTCAGCGCTTTGCAATTCGTAGTCGGGAACGACGTACCGATAAGTCGCTGCCTCGATGTCTGCATTTTCAGTTGTGGCCTCCTAAGATCGCGGCTGCAGCGAACGTCCGGAGCCCGCCCTCCGTGAAGAATGCCGCGGCTGCGAACGGCGCTGGTGGACAACAATCGTGAACGGCAGAAGGGCGCGGACAGCTGCCGCACGCCTCGGTTTCCTGTTTGATTCCAACGTTCCTGAAAGCCGACTTGAAAGCCTATCTTTGGCAGCCGACTCTGGGTTGGCGCTGAGGATGGGAGTGGCGGATCTGAGGAAACGTCATGGAAAATGTAAACCTTCCTGTTGTACGAGCTCGCCGACAACCGTGGAACAAGGGGCGAATTGTCGGTCAGAAGCGACCGCTGCTACCCAAGCACGTTTGGGCCATCCGGGTACGACTGGAACTCGCCGAGCGACATCGTGACCTGGCCCTCTTCAATCTTGCCATCGACAGCAAACTGCGAGGGTGCGACCTCGTGAAGCTCAAGGTCGCAGATGTCTACGCTGCCGGGCTGGTCAAGGAGCGCGCTTCGGTCATCCAGAGCAAGACCGACAAGCCAGTTCGGTTCGAGATTTCGGAAGGGACGCGCAGATCGATCTCGCAGTGGGTCACGGATCCCTTGATGATCGGGTCGGAATTCCTGTGGCCGGGCCGCTTCCACGAGCGGCTGCATATCTCAACCCGCCAGTATGCGCGCCTGGTCCGAGAATGGGTCCAGTCGATCGGCCTGGACCCCACTTCGTACGGAACGCATTCGATGCGTCGTACCAAGGTTGCGCAGATCTACCGCAAGACTGGTAACCTGAGAGCGGTGCAACTCCTCTTGGGACACACGAAGATGGATAGCACTGTCCGATATCTCGGTGTCGATTTGGAAGATGCACTCTCAATCGCCGAGTCCGTCGAGCTCTGACGAATTGGGCCGATCTACCCGATCGGCCCACCATTTCACGAAGCTTTCAGAGTCCGTTTAGCCGACCAACCGGACCTTGGCTAGGGTCAAGAAATTCCGCTCCTCGTGGGCGCGGCAAACTTGAGTACGGGCCGTGACGAGGCCTTCTACTCAGGAGCAAGCCTTCCATGCCGCGATGATAATTGCCGCCGTTCAGGCGATCAAGGAATCGGGCTTTTCCGCGCCGCCGCAAGGCGGCATCGAGACCTTGTGGCGAGACAGCTTCCCAGCCAACAGGAATGCGTCACTGACGCGCCGGCGCGATGAATGGCTACCCTTAAACAATCTAAAAAAATAAGGGGTTTTTGTTGATCACTTTGACTGCGGTCAAAGCAGAAAACGCGCCTAAGCGGTATAATATAACACTGGGGCGCGCCGAGAAGCCGACGAGAGGAGGAGAGATGTCGTACCCGTACACATACCAGACAGACTTCTATAACACCTTGGTTCGAGAGATCGGTGTCAGCACGGGTGACTACGATGACGACGGTCTCACCGATGTTGTCGTCGGCAACTACTCCCAGAACTCGGTGACGGTTTGGGAGTATGACCCGAGCGTCGGCGGACTTGTTGCACAAACCACGTATTCGGGGTTCGTAAGCAACATCCACGACGCAACTCTTGCCGACATCGATGAGGATGGGATTGCAGACATAATCGCGAGCACGCGGGGCTATAGTCTACATGCGCAGCTCTCTTCGACCGGTACCAAGCCTGTTCTCGACGGAGCCTATTCCTGGCAAGTGATCGCCGAGGACTTTGACGGCGACGGCCATATCGATCTTTTCAGCGGGATCGATGGCGGATTCTCGAATATGCTATACGGGAATGGAGATGGTACGTTCACTTTCGGGCCTGAACCTGCTCAGGTTGTACCTGGCAGCCGTGGCGTTGGTTACAACGCCGTTGACCTTAATGCCGACGGTCTGCTCGATCTCATCGGCTTCCAAACCGCCGGGGGTGTAACGAAACTTGCCGCGTATCTGAACCAAAGTGTGCCGGGCACTCCGGCGTGGTCGGGGAACATCGCGGCCGCCACTCCAAGTATCGGGCGCACGGAACCCACCGCAGGGCCGTCCGCCGGGGACATGA
>NZ_JBHTJT010000002.1:10680-198159 GCF_042676185.1 Tropicimonas aquimaris
ATAAACGCTACTCTCGTCGGGCCGATCATGGGCGATATCAATGATGACGGCCTCGATGATATCCTTATCGGGTCGTCTTGGACGACCGACCGGGTGGACGGCGCTTTCATATACCTATCAGATGGCGAGGGTGTGTGGACACGCAGCTACCTCGACGTGGGCGTTCCGGTTTCCAACCTCAATGGTTTGGCAATTGACGACGTCAATGGAGACGGTTTGACCGACCTTGTTGCAACCACCTGGATTGGTGGCTCTAACCCAGGGGGAGGCTTCGCAGTGTTTTCCGCCGAAGATCCATGGGATAGTAGAGTTTCCGGTGATGATCGAGACAACAAACTCAAGGGCGGAAAAGGAGACGACCTGATCCAGTCCGGCGCAGGCAATGACAACGTGCTCGCGAAACAAGGTGACGACGAAGTCCGCGCAGGAGATGGTGACGATCTCGTCAACGGCCAAGACGGGAACGATCACCTCTACGGCGATGAAGGCAACGACATCATCAACGGCAATGACGGCGACGATATCGTCTACGGTGGCGCGGGTTCGGACGTAGTTCATGGCAACGGCGGGAACGATCTGGGGCGCGGGGGAGTTGGCAACGACAGGCTGTCTGCCGGCACCGGTGATGACACCTTCTTCGGACAGGATGGTGATGATGCGCTTAGTTTCGATGGCGCCGGCGAGGACATCATGGTCGGCGGGGCCGGAGATGACGCCTTCATATGGAGCCAGTCCAGCGATGGAGGAGATGCATCGATTGACGTCATCGTCGGAGACGAGCATCTCAGGCTACGCTTGATCACCGACGATGGCCTTGAAATCGACGAAATGGCTTATGATACGAGCCAAGGGTTCGACACGGCCAACTTCCATGTTGTTGATCTTGCTACGGCATCTGCTCTGGAAGCCGAGATATTGGCAGAGTACGACGGACAGACCACGGCACAACTTGACACGATCGGTGTGACAATCGCTGAAATCGACCTGATCCGTATCTACGTCGATGGGTATGCTGGCTTGTTCGCTGAGTTGGGAAGCTTCGATTTCTCGGCATAGAGCGCTCCGGGACGTCAGCGTCGAACCGAGCAGGTCGAATTGCAGCGTTGATCAAATCGTAGAATTTCCCGCTTGGAGTGATCTCCGGGCGGGGCTTCTCGCGGGTTGTTGCCGGGCTACATTAGAGAGTCACTTGCCTGCGGACGAACTTATGCGAACGGCTGTTGCAAGAATGCCCCGCCGCTGAGTTGATGGCGGTCACCAGATTATATTGTGGCTCACGCACGTGCTTCGTCGACATGCTGCGCTTACAAAACTTCGGCCCCGAGTGAACGGCAGCACCGCGCAGTCAGACGACCAACACGTCAGCGTGGGCGCTCGCCGTGGCCAACCCGGCAGCTTTGCCGACTTGCCGGACCTTAGCCGCAAGCGCGAAATCTCGACCGATGCGCGCGCAGCATTCGTAAGGAAGGGCGGAGACCGGACTTTGGCCGCTGTAGCTGTAATGGTCTGAAAAAGGCGGCCGGGTACAGGAACCTCACTCGGCTCCCAAAGTCCCAAGGGCGTCGGCCAGCTTGGACCGGCGCTTCTCCGACGCGTAGGGCGTCGAGGCCAGGAAACTGTCAATCGTAAAGCCAGGCTTCAGGACGCTGGCAGCCGCAAGTGCGGCCTTGCCTCGATCCTTGTCATCTAATTCGGCGTAGACCGCGGCCAGAGTTACCAAGGCGGGCAAAAAGCCGGGGGTCTGTTCCACGGTTTGTGCCAATAGCAGTTGCGCCGCCTCGTAGTCCCCTAGCTGGAAATGAATATGCCCCTCGATCCAGTGGTAGCTCGCCGGGTGATGCGGATGAAGGCGCTTGGCGTGCTGAATCGCTTCAAGTGCCTCACTTAGATTCCCACCATATACCCCTGCTTCGGCCAGTATCGCGTAGCCATCCGCGAAGTTTCGGTTCAGCCGGATCGAGTGGCGCGCAGCGGCGAGCGCCTTGTCATGTTCACCGATGGCCAGATTCAGGATCCCAAGAGCGAAATAGGCATTGGGCAAATCGGGATGAAGTTGGATTGCCGTGACCGCTGCCTCGAGGCCCTTGCGAACAGAGCTACGCTCCGGGTCACCCGAATAGTTGAACATGGAATCCCGCCCGTGGGCGACCGCGATGTATGCATGGGCGCGTGCATAGTTCGGATCGAGTTCCAAGGCGCGATGGAAATACTCGATTGCCAGGCGATTGCCGGCGGCTGAATTTTCGCGCAGTGGCTCGAGGCCGCGTAACAACATGAAATAGGCATCGGGCGCGACACGGGAGGGCGCATCCTCCGACTGAAGTGTCAAAGACAGCGCCTCCACGATCGCGCGCGTGACGTCTTCCTGTACGTCAAATGGGTCTTGCCGAACCCGGTCAAAACGCTCGGCCCAGACATTGGTGCCCTCGTACGGATCGATCAGAGATACGTTAATGCGAACCCGCTCACCCGAGTGGCGTACGGTTCCCCGCACCAGGTAGCGCACACCGAGATCGGTGGCGATCTCGCTGAAACCTGCTTCGGCGTCGACAAAGTCTCCGCTTGAGGCGTAGGCGATAACCGTCAGATCCGTGACCTTGGAGAGATCGGTGGTCAAATCCTCGCTCAGACCGTCGCCGAAATACTGCAACTCCGCTCCGCCGCCGAGATTGACGAATGGAAGCACGGCGAGGGTTTTTTCGGGAACGATCCTGGGTGGAACGATCACGTCTCCGGCGTCGAGGGTTTCGCGCGGGCTCCAAAACTGCCAGACCGCCGCCCCGGCCGAAACCGCCACTATCACTGTGAGCGCCACAACCCGCATGGCTCGTTTTGCCGGTGATCCAGCCTGCGGCATTCGCGCCGCTGTCAGCCGGTAGCCAACCTTGGGATATGTTTCGACCGCTTGTTTACCGAGTACCCGGCGGATGTCCGCGATGCATTGGATCAGGGAATCGTCCGTGATTGCGACCCCTTTCCAGACCTTCGTGATGAGATCGTCCCGTGACACCACCTTTCCATTGTTCGCGGCCAGAACCGCCAGGACGTCGGAGGACTGCCGCCGCAAACGTATCGGGGTTCCGTTGGCGTCGGTCAAAGAACCTGACGCAATGTCGTACTGACACTGGCCGATCAGCAGGATCTTGGATTTCGGGTCGATTTCGGGCTTCATTCAGGACTTTTCAGCGCGTTTTCCGTCACCAGTTTAAGCGGTTTCCGACGTCATAGCCACGGACGTCGAAACGCTCTAATCTTTAACGGGAGGCTCCCATGTTCCAACTTTCCTTGATCCGCAGCGGCCTTTTCAGCGCATTTCTTGCCCCTGCCACAGCAATGGCCGGCCAGTATGTTGTCGAACTGGACGCTCCGTTCGAAGCACCAACGCACTCAGTCATGCAGCAACACGGGTGGAGTGTTGACGAAACCCTTTCGGCCGGCGCCGACAGTTACGTGGTCGTCAGCGTGGAGAACGAAGACGCCGTGCGCGATCTGATGCGGGCGGCGTCCGCCACACCGGAAAAGATCACTGAGGTCCTCTTCATCAATTCACCAACGGTTGGCGGCGGCCAGCCTGCTGGCGCTCAACTCCGCGATGGGCACCAAGTGTACGTAATCGAACGCCCAATTCCGGGCGTCGGGTTCTTCGGACTGGAAAAGAAACAGAAGATCTCCAAGGGGTCGAACGCCGCAATCGCCAAGCTCGGCGACACCATCGAGTGGGACCATTCCTATCTTACTGGCGAAGGCACCTACTGCGTCTACAGGGCCGATAGCCCTGAAACGCTGCGCGAACACGGCGCGCTCGCCGGAGCGCCGATCGGGAAGATCACTCCGGTACGGCAAAAGCTGAACTGAGGCGTCGGAGGCGATGATTTCGTCGGGTTGCCACTCCTTCGGTACGTCGGGGTGGCTCCCAAGTATCGGCCGGGATTTGCGGCGGCGGTTGCGCGACCGATAGGTAGGGAAGCGCGCGTTGCCGACCATATTTGACGTCGTGCATTTGCCAGCAAGGACACGTTATCGCCAATCACAGTGTACCTCACGATTGTCGGTTAACTGCCGTTCAGGTCGGTCTAACACCATTCTGCAAATGCGAATCGCCATACTCGGGGAATGACAGGAATGCGCAGGTAGCTGAACCGTCACCCAAGTGACGGCTCTGCGTCGATGTCGGCCCGCGAGAGCCGCAGGTCCGATGAAACTGCTCGGATCTCCGCCTCCCGGAAGGCTAACCTCATCATTGACCTGCGTTCGTTTCAACGATGAAGGTCATCGGGTAGCATTCGTTTGGGGTTGCCTCGGGCACCTTTCACCTGTCTGCGCGTCGCGGCGCCGTGAGGGGCGTTTTGAACCCAAAGTTTGACCAATGCGATTTGAGTTGCGTCAACGCGCCAAAGGGTTTCGCCGGTTAGTCTATCGAAATGCTACTTTTCTGCATGGGAGGCGATCATGAAGTGCTTGCCGGCGCTACTTGCGATGCTCGTGACGATTTCTTCAGTGATAGGTCAAGTTCATGCACAGGAGGTCATTTTTCTCATTCGACATGCTGAGCGCGACTGGAGTTCCTCTGACGCGGGCCTGGTGGATGCAGGGCGCGAGCGCGCAGTAGGTTGGGCAGAGGTGCTTTCCGATGCCAACCTAGACGTCATCGTAACGAGTGAGATGATGCGAACTCGGGAGACCGGTGCGCTGATCGCGAGCGTGCTGAAACTGCCTACAATAGAGGTTCCAAGGTCCGACCACGAAAAACTGCTGCGACTACTGAAGACTGAATTCTCGGACGATAGAGTGCTGATTGTCGGTCACTCATCAACGGTTCCGCAAATCGTCCAGCGTCTGGGACACCCCATGTTATTCCACATAGCCAAGTCCGACTATAACGACCTCTTTGTTGTGGAACCCTCCGGCCAGAAACCGCCCAGTGTCATACGTCTGAACGTGGAGTGAGCTGGCGTTCGCATGAATTCACCGACCGTTGGCAACAGGCTCATTATTGGCAATCGTCGCGCCGACTATGAATGGCAGCTTTCGGTTCGGGAAGATGCTGCGGATGCGAAGCGCGTTGGTCGCATGGAAGTCTGGTTAGCGCAATCAGCGGACCACCCCGACCTTTAGCACGTTGCTGAACAAAAAAGCGCCGGGGCAAAGGACACTGCACCCGGCGCTTACGATGATACTATTCTTTGGCAGCGAACGAACAATGCCGACGCTATACTCGGTCTGAGTCAGAAATGTGAACAGTCGGCGACAATTCGAAGAAATGACCCCGGTGCGGCGGCAACCGCAACCGGGGCCTGGGGGGCCGTAAGTGGTTTCCAAAAACGCAACAGTTGTAGAAATCTTCTGCAAAGGAAGCGAATTTGTCAACAATCGTGTGTGTCGAACAACGAAAACCCCGGCGCAGCACTAACTGCAGCCGGGGCCGAACCCTGGTCAGGCTCCACTCAACTTCCACATTCTTTTAACCCGAACCGGCGCCTCTGGGCAAGGTCGATTGCCCGCAGGACGCATGCCAGCACGTCCTACAAGCGAGGGCTGGCGGCATGATCCACGAAGCCGTTCTCTCCGATATCGGTCGGGCTGCGGTGGACTATGCCAAGCGCGGCTGGCACGTCTTTCCGGCTCCGGCAGGCAAGAAGCAATCCTTCGAGTCCGCGGCCAACAACGACGGCCGGCGGTGGGGATGCACCAACGACCCCAAATAGGCGATGGCGCTGTTTGCCAAGTACCCCGACGCGAACCTCGGCATCGCCACGCAGGAAAGCGCATATTCGTTATCGACTGCGACGCCAAAGGCGACGTCGATGGCGTGACCTGGTTGGCGGAGCAGAGGCAGCAGCACGAGGACTGGCCGGACACAATCGAGGCACAAAGCCCGAGCGGGCCCTGGCACGTCTGCTTCAGATACCCTGAAGACTTCGACCCGAAGACCTGCCAGGGCCAAGTGGCACCGGGAGTGGATATCCGCGCACATGGCTGGATGGTAATTGCTCCTCCGAGAGTGAAGGCAGGCGCCAGCAGGCCCTACCGGTCGAAGAAACCCGCCGGGAATGCTCGAGGTGGCCGAGGCGTCGCAGTGGATCCTGGACCTGCTGCCTCGCCGGGAAGAGCAGAAGGCCAGCGGCAATGCCGACCACTTCGACTTCAATACGGGCGGCGTCTGGCGCGGCGTCGAGGATTGCCCATCGGGAGCAGGCTAACGCCGTCGCATTTGACGGTATCGCCATCGACGGCGTTTAGGGAAAGGCTGATGAGGATGGCTATCGGCTTTATGGAGGCTGCGAAGCGGCATAATGCGGGCATTCCCTGTAGCGCTCTGCCGGGGCCGTGGGGAGAGGGATTTGACCACACCGTTTCGAGCACTAGTGTTTTTCGAATATTGAAGAGCCAATTTTCGAAACTAAGCCCAGCCTGCTGTTTGAGTGGCAGCAGGTCTGGCATTTTCTTATGTTACGGCTGAACCCGGCATGGCTTCAGATGCGCCCGGGGGCGCTCAACCGGGACGTGCTGCCGCGCCGGGTCAACGAAATAACGCCCCATGGCGGAGGGGGTAACTCCGCCGCCGGCCCCGCTCCTGCGCGGCGTCGCGCCTTGCCACTCCGCTTTGCCGCCCGCCCCGCTACAAGGCCGTTCTAGAGGCCATCTCGCGTTTTTGGCACCTTGTTGCCCTAGTCGAAGGCTGGGATGCCCACAGAAACGGCTCTTAGGGGCGCGTAGGGTTGGGTGCGTCGTCAATCATTTTTGTCGAGGCTCTTCGGTGGGCCAAAGTCGGCCTCCAATTCTTCCCGTTCGGATATCGCTTCGTTCATCCAGAGAAAATCATTGATGCGCCTTTCCAAGTCTGCTTGCACCTGCCCGACGATGGATTGCAGCGCCCGCTTCATTTCGGGGCTGAACACGACGGGCGGAGGCGGTGGCCCCTCGTCCACCAATTCCGCCCGCGCGTCGGCCGGCGTGTAATCGTTCGGGTCGCCCATATCGATGATGAACCGCGGGCGCAGATGCTCCTCCAGTGCGTGAACGATCTCGGCATTCATGCTGCGGTTGTTCTTCGCGGCCTTCGCCTTGATGTGGTCGCGCATGCCGTCCGGCAGGCGGACGATGAACTTATCTTGGGTCTGTGGCGTGTTTTCGCTCATGCTGGCAATAAGCCACATTCCACGCTTGACGCAATACTGGCATTACGCCATTAGTGGCACATAGCCACTGGAGAGTCGCATGACCCGCAGACCGCTGCAGCTTCGCCTGCCACCCGAATTGAAGGATTGGATCGCGCACCAGGCGCAGAGGAACAACGCCAGCCAGAATTCCGAGATAGTCCGCGCCGTTCGTGAGCGCATGGAACGCACCGAGCGCGAGTTGACCCGCATGGAGGCCAGCCAATGAGTGCCCGCGTAGATCCGCTTCCTGGCCTTGTGGCCGAATGGGAAGCCCACAAGGCCGCTTCCGAGGCGTCCGACGACGACGACGACGGCTCGCTTTGGTGGGCGTGCCACGACGCCGAGCGGGCGGTTTGCAGCACGGTCGCATCGAGCCTGGAAGCGCTGGCGGCGCAGTCACGTTTCGTCCGGTCGGAAGTGGGTGACGCCATCCGCGCCGAGTGGTCGGCATCGAGCAACCGGGTCGTCGAAAACTTCTGCCTTGCCATCGAGGCCTTCGCCGGGCGCGACAGCTAAGACATGTCGCGATCCCCTGCCCCTCAGATGCCCACTCGGCACCAAATCGAAGAGGCGCACAAGACGGTGGCCGGGCTGCACCCCGGCGTTCGCGTCAAGAGCGTAGGGCCGGATGGCATCGTGTTTGAGTATCCTGACGGAAAGCCCCCCGCCCATAACGTTTGGCGGGGCAAACCCTTTTCCGATGGAGCCTCATGAAGAAACCGCCTTTCCTCAGATCAAAATTGCGCCGCGGACGCTGGTTTCACACCTACCGCCGCGGCGGCAAGGAGATCGCGCTCGGTGTGCATGGCCTGCACCCGACTGACCCGCAGGTGTTTGCCGCCTACTGCGCCGAACACGCCCGCTGGCAACATCGCCCGCCGGGCACGGACTCGCCAAAAGCCGGCACCTTCGCTTGGGCCGTGGACCTCTTCAAGTCGTCCCCCCGGTGGGATGGTCTAGCCCCGTCCACCCGGAAAAACAAAGAGGCTATCCTCCGCCGATACGTCGCCGTCCAGGGCGCCCGGCCGTTGAACAGCATCACCCGCGAAGACCTGGAAGCAGCGCTCTATTCGAAGGGTGGGTGGGCTGCGGTGAACGAACTGAAAGCGCTGCGACCCGTTTTCCAACATGCCCACAAGTTGCGTTTCATTCCTTCCGACCCGACCCGTGGTCTGGAAATTGAGCGTCCCGAGTCCCAGGGCTTCCCGACGGCCGACCCCGACGACATTGCACGCTTCCAAGAGCGCTGGCCGATTGGCACGACGCAGCGATTGGTATTCGACCTCGCGCTCTATACCGGCGCCTCCCGCGTGGATCTGGCACAACTGAGCCGCGCGAACCTCGACGACGGCCTACTTACCTACACCCGGCAAAAGACCGGCAAGACGGCCTACGTTCCGCTCACATCAGAGTTACGGTCGGTGATCGCCAGAACACCGGACATTGCCCCCGCGTTGTTGCTCACATCATTCGGCAGGCCATTTGCCCCCGCCGGGCTTGGCAATTTCTTTGCCGAAGCAACAACCGCGGCCGGCGTTTCCTTCCGGCTGCACGGGCTGCGCAAGGCGTTCTGCGTCTATTGGGCCGAGCAGGCAAAAACCACGCATCAGATCGCGGCGATGGCCGGGCACATGACCCTTTCCGAAGTCGAGCGCTACACCCGCGATGCCGACCGCAAACGAATGATCCGCCTGCTGATAGGGGATTCGTGATTTGGGACACACAACCCAAAAATGGGACACGCAGCAACAAGCCTATGAAAAGAAAGGTGCAAAATGGCAATCGAGCAAGAGTGGCGATCCCACGAGGACTCGAACCCCGAACCTGCTGATTAGAAGTCAGCTGCTCTATCCAGTTGAGCTATGGGACCGCTTCGCCCCTTTTGCGCAGCGGCGCGGACGATTTCAAGCCTCTGCGGCGGGTGTTTCCCTTTTCGCAGCTTTGGCGTAGCATTGAACGAAGTTCACGAGGATTCCATGAGCGCAAAGACCGATGCCCGACGCGACGCCCTTCGTACCTGCCTGGTCGATATCGCCGAGCGGCAGATCTCCGAAGCCGGGCTGGGCGCGCTCAAGGCTCGAAGACTTGCGACGGAGGCGGGCTGTTCGGTCGGGGCGATCTACAACGTCTTCAGCGACCTGAACGAGCTGACCATGGCCGTGAACGGGCGCACTTTCCGGCGGCTAGGCGCAGCGATCGAGGCGGATCTGGCGGACGTGCCAGGAGCCAGCCCGCAGGAGCGGCTGGTTGTGATGTCGATCGCCTATTTGCGTTTCGCGTCCGAGAATGAGCACCTATGGCGCTGCCTGTTCGACCTGCGGGTGACGGAACTCGATGCCGTCCCGGCGTGGTATCTCGCGGCGCTCGAAGACCTGTTCGCGGTGATCGGCGGCCCGCTCCGGGAAATCTTCCCCGACCTTTCGGCGACGGATATCGCGCTCATGACCCGCGCTCTCTTCTCTTCGGTCCACGGGATCGTGTCGCTCGGGCTGGAGCAGCGCATCTCCGGGGTGCCGCGGCCTCAGATCGAACGGATGATCGAGTTGATCCTGTCGAACCTCACCGCGCAGAGCGCAGCGGTCTGACGGGCCCCGCCGTCTTTCAGTGCGTCCAGGCGCCACGCCGGTTGGTGGCGAAATTCTCGCCATAGCCATTCGGACGGATCACCGGCTTGCGTTTCTTGGGCTCGACCAGCGTGAAATCGAGGCCCTTCTCGCGGGCATAATCCAAGGCGGCTTCCTTGGTGTCGAACCGCAGGCGGACCTGGCTGCTCACATCGGTGCCGCCGGGCCATCCCATCAGCGGATCGATCTCGGCTCCATCGGCAGGGACGATTTCCAGCAGCCATATCTTGGTCTTGCCGGTGCCGGATTGCATGGCGTTCTTTGCCGGTTGGTAGATTCTCGCGCGCATGGATCGTCCTCCTTGGCCTCAAGTCTCCTTGGCCTCAAGGAGATTTACCGCCAAGCACATCGGGGCTGCAAGGGTCCAATCGACGCCGCCGAGGGCAGCGGCTGCCGGCCAGCAACGGCGTGCGGGGTTTGGGGGTGGGTCGCAGTGGAGGCCGGCAACCTGTCTGCTGCGTAGGAGGATGGTGCGAAACTTTTTCCGAATCGGCAACAATAAATGCCATTTCAGGCAGATTGCTTCCGACTTAAGTCAAAAAACACACCTTATAGCGCTCAAGCTTGCACCAAAGCCGCGATTGGCTCCGAAAACGACGGCCAAGTCTCGTGGGAAACGGATTGGTCCCGGGTTGTCTCTCCTTTTGCCGCCACACCTCCCCAAAAAACGGAACTGGCGACTTCGTGATCGCGGAAAGGCTCCGTGGCCGCATCAGGCACCGGGAAAGAATTTGCACTTTCCTGCCGTCCGTCCGAAAAGAACAAAAGCAGACCGTGCCGCAGCCAGACGAGTCGCCCATGCCCTATGCCCATTCCGACAAGACCGCGCCCGTGCTGAACAGCCCGGCGCCCAACGTCCGCATCCGGGAGAAACTCGAGGGCGGAAAGCGCTTTATCATGCATGCGGACTTCGAACCCGCCGGCGACCAGCCGACGGCGATTGTCGAGCTATCGCATGGCCTGCGCGACGGCGAGCGCGACCAGGTGCTGCTCGGCGCCACCGGCACTGGCAAGACCTTCACCATGGCGAAGGTGATCGAGGAAACGCAGCGACCGGCGATCATCCTTGCCCCCAACAAGACACTGGCAGCCCAGCTCTACGGCGAGTTCAAGCACTTCTTCCCGGAGAACTCGGTCGAGTATTTCGTCAGCTATTACGACTACTACCAGCCCGAAGCTTACGTGCCGCGCTCGGACACCTATATCGAGAAGGAAAGCCAGATCAACGAGCAGATCGACCGGATGCGCCACTCCGCGACACGGGCGCTTCTGGAGCGCGACGACGTGATCATCGTCGCCTCGGTCTCCTGCATCTACGGCATCGGCTCGGTCGAGACCTACGGGGCGATGACGCAGGATCTGCACGCCGGCAAGGAATACGACCAGCGCAAGGTGATCGCTGATCTCGTGGCCCAGCAGTATCGCCGCAACGACCATGCGTTCCAGCGCGGCTCGTTCCGGGTCCGCGGCGACGTGCTCGAAATCTGGCCAGCGCACCTCGAAGACCGCGCCTGGCGCGCGTCGTTCTTTGGCGAGGAACTGGAGAGTCTGACCGAGTTCGATCCGCTGACCGGCGAGAAGACGGACACGTTCGAACGGATCCGGATCTACGCCAACTCGCACTACGTGACGCCCAAGCCGACGATGAAACAGGCGATCGAGGGCATCAAGAAGGAGCTGAAGCTGCGCCTCTCCCAACTGGTCGACGAGGGCAAGCTGCTGGAGGCGCAGCGGCTGGAACAGCGTACGAACTTCGACCTCGAGATGCTGGAGGCCACCGGCGTCTGCAACGGCATCGAGAACTACTCGCGGTACCTGACGGGGCGCGCGCCGGGCGAGCCGCCCCCCACCTTGTTCGAATTCATCCCCGATCACGCCATCGTCTTCGCCGACGAGAGCCACGTCTCCGTGCCGCAGATCGGCGGCATGTACCGCGGCGACTACCGGCGCAAGTTCACCTTGGCCGAGCACGGCTTCCGTCTGCCTTCGTGCATGGACAACCGCCCGCTCAAGTTCGAGGAATGGGACGCGATGCGACCGCAGTCGGTCTTCGTTTCCGCCACGCCGGCGGCGTGGGAGCTGGAGCAGACCGGCGGTGTCTTTACCGAACAGGTGATCCGCCCGACCGGGCTGCTCGACCCGGAGGTGGAGATCCGACCGGTCGAGATGCAGGTGGACGACCTGCTGGATGAGATCCGGAAGGTCACCGCCAATGGCTTCCGCACCCTCGTCACCACGTTGACCAAGCGCATGGCGGAGGATCTGACCGAGTACCTGCACGAGCAGGGCATCAAGGTCCGCTATATGCACTCCGACATCGACACCATCGAACGGATCGAAATTCTGCGCGACCTGCGCCTCGGCGCTTTCGACGTACTCGTGGGCATCAACCTGCTGCGCGAAGGCCTCGACATCCCCGAATGCGGGCTGGTGGCGATCCTCGACGCGGACAAGGAAGGCTTCCTGCGCTCCGAGACCTCGCTGATCCAGACCATCGGCCGCGCCGCCCGCAACGCCGAAGGCCGGGTGATCATGTATGCCGACCGGATCACCGGCTCGATGGAGCGCGCGCTGAAGGAAACCGAACGCCGGCGCGCCAAGCAGATCGCCTACAACCAGGAGCACGGCATCACGCCGGAGACTATCCGCAAGAACGTCGATGACATCCTGCAGGGGCTCTACAAGGGCGACGCCGACATGGCCCGGGTCACCGCGACCATTGACAAGCCGATGCACGGCGCGAACCTCGAGGCTCATCTCGATGGGCTCCGCGATCAGATGCGCAAGGCGGCAGAGAACCTCGAGTTCGAGGAGGCGGCCCGGCTCCGCGACGAGATCAAGCGGCTGGAAGCCATCGACCTCGCCATCGCCGATGACCCGCTGGCTCGCCAGTCCGCCATCGAAGCGGCCGGCGAGGCGGCGGTGGCCGGCAGGGGCAGGTCCACGGCGGGCCGGCCCGGGCAACGCGGCGGCAATGTAAAAAGGAGGAAATCGAAATGAGATCGACCTTGGCCGCACTTCTGACCGTCACCGCGCTTCCCGCTTCGGCGAACAACATCGCAATGTGCATGGACACAGGCGCCAATGAAGCGGTCTACACATGCGCAGCCGCAACTCTCGCCGAACAGGTCGACCCCGAAGAACTTGCCCGCTACGACGCCATCTCCTTGGCCTTTGTGGAGTACCGCTCCGAGGGTCTCGGGTGGGTCGACGCCTGGGACGGGGCCGTCGCAGCGGTGGCCGAACGCGAAGGAACGGCCGCCAAAACCTTGCAGAGGGCGATGGATCCGGTCGGCCAGGCCCATAGCGACTCAATCAAGGCGTGTTAATGATGCGACATTGAATCCGCGGGCCGTCGATTGCCCGGCGCGAGACAATTGGGTCAAATCAAGCGAAAACCGTTAATCCTTATGTCATTTCCGCGCCATGAAAGCCGGAAAGCCCACACCTCAACGATTTGATTTTTAACAGAAAATCTTGAATCCGCTACCAGGAAGTTCGTTTCCGCATGGTCAGAGTTCATGATCTTGCCGGAGTTCGCGGAAAAAAAGCCACACACACTTGTTGCGATGAATGGGCGAACCGACTCAACCGGTGGTGGAGTTGAGACTTGGTGCTTGGTCCACCACCTTTACGGCGATTGGAGGACACCCATCATGCCGACAAAAAGTATTACCGTTACCCCATACGATGGCGCCTTGCTGTCTCTGAATTTGCTTTCCGACGATCCCACGATTCTTCTGGGTGATATGGACTCTGAGATCCAAGGCACCCTCAGAGACGGCAACGGCACGATGTCGTCGGACGACGACGGGCTCTCGCTCTTCAACGGGGACGCGCTGACCTATGTCGGCTCCGGCACCTTCGAGCCCGGCGTCACCGTTGCCGGCCTGCACGTCCCGACCGGCGCGGCGGTGAACGTGGTCGTCTTCACCGCAGGTGGTCAGACCTTCCTGCACTTCCCGGACGACAAGCCCAACTTTACAGGCGCACTCGTCGCCGCACTGGACATCTCGGACGCACCACACGAATTGTTCGAGAATCCCTACCGCGGCACCGGTTTCGACGACACATATCACGGTGACTTCCTCAACAACGAGATGACCGGTTCGGCTGGGGCAGACATCCTGTCCGGTCGCGACGGTGAAGACTATCTGAGCGGCGGGCGGGGCGACGACCGCCTGTTTGGCGGCAGAGACGACGACGCGCTCCACGGCAGCAAGGGGAACGACTTCCTGCGTGGCGGAACCGGCAACGACCGGCTTGTTGGCGGCATGGGCAACGATGTCATGCGAGGCGACTTCGGCCGTGATACCTTTGTCTACCACGACGGCCGCGACAGGATCTTGGATTTCGAGGACGATGCGGACAGCATTGTCCTGAAGGTCTCGGGCGTCACCGGCATGACGGCAGAAGAGGCAATCGACGAGTTCGGCAAGCAGAGAGGCGACAATGCGGTGTTGAACTTCGGAGACGGCAACCGGCTCGTTGTAGTCGACACCGATCTAGGAAGCCTTGCCGACGACCTCATCGTGTAAACGCCCCATCGGGGCGGGAACCGGATGGCCTCCAAGGCCCTGCCCGTCACGCCTGAAAAGGCAAGACGTCCCGGCCCGGACAGTTTTCCCGGGCTGGGCATTTCCCGAAACCAGCCTGCGGCATGAAGTATCAACCAGTAATCGAGCGACGACGGGAAGCGCCACACCCACGCCACATTCTTGCCAATTTCTTGGTGCCACATCGCCCCATGAACAAACGGACGGCAGTGCGAATGTCCAGCAAGGACCAGACCGCAGTGCCGAAAACGGGCTGAATGATGCCCGGAATTGAGGAGGCGCAGCAATGGCGATCGCAGTACTTCTGATTTCGACCTCTATCGCCTTTTTCGCAGCTCTCGTCTTTGCGCTGGCCGGTCAGGGCGTATTGGCGATTATAGCCGCCTTCTGCATTTCCGGCTGGGTTGCATCCATCGTCCTCACGATAGTTATGGTGGCGCGCGCCTCTGTCCCTCAGACCGACTCCGGCGACGACGACCGCCAGCCCGTCACGGCCTGAAGCCCGGATTTTCGGACAGTCTTCAAGCATGTCGCCACTGCGCCGGCTGATCAGGACGTTGAGCCTGGGCTGGTGAACTGGTGAATATATGACACTCTGGCCGGTTTCTGCTCCAGCAGGCCCGGACGTTTTCCTGTTGGCCTCAACCAGCGTAAGACGCTGGCAAGAAATCGACCGGGATCGGCGCCCTCCTCGCGGCGCTGAAAACCGGAAAATCCTCACCGCCATTAACCGAACGACAAGACTTTTCGTGGAAAGGTTGCAACACCGGCCCACAACCGGTCCGCGCTTCGGAGACCTGGTATGATCATTGGCGTCACGCTGCTTTCATCATGTGCTGGAATCATTGCGGCCGTCTGCATTGGAATTGGTGGCGCAGGCTGGCTTGCGATCGTGACGAGCTATCTCCTTGCCGGATGGATATCCGCCATCGCGCTTGTTGCATTCGTGGTGGTCCGAGACCTGCTCTCCGGAAGTGGCCCTGCCGCACCAGGTGGCGCAGGTGCGGAAACGACAGCCTACGCGCTTGATCCGGCGCTCCGGGATGTGCAGGGGCGCAACCCTTCGCCTCAAAGCGTCCGTAGCCTCCACGCCTAAAGCACTTGTTAACCAAGCTGAGGAAGGCTGAGGATATGCGTTCCCTGAGCCTACTCCCGCTGATTGTTCTCGCGATGATCATGGCGCTGCCTGTAACGGCAGGCGGTGCCTGGCCACGCGGCAAGGGCCAGGTCTTTGCCTCCCTATCCTGGACGACGTTCGGTGACATGGAGGGTTATCTCGCGCAGGTCTCGCAACCGATCGTCGAGGGCACCCGCATCGTGCTTGAAAACGAGCTTGCCCTCTACGCGGAGGTCGGCATGAGCGAACGCCTGACTTTCGGCATCGATCGCCACAATCGCCCAGCGAACGGCACCGGCGCGTCGATCTGGTTTCTGCGAAGCAGCCTCGGCGATCTCTCCTGGCAAAATCGCTACGCTGTCGAGATCGGGTTCGGGGCGGTTCAGGACTGGCGCGGTCTGGACGACACCATCATGCGGACCGGGTTCGCCTGGGGCCGGGGCTTTTCGACCCGATGGGCAAACGGCTGGCTCGATATGGACGCCAAGGCGGGTTGGCAGATGGAGGCCGAAGAGGGTCACTGGAAGCTCGACACCACGTTCGGCCTCACGCCCGGCGAGAAAAATCTCGTCTACCTCCAGATGCAAACCGGCGGGATCGACAGCGCTCCTGCCTACCTCCGCGCCGTGCCGACCTATGTTCGTCGCCTGGGCCGTGGCCTCAGCATTGAATCCACACTGCAACTCGGCATCCACAACGATGACGCACAGGGTGTGAAGATCGGCACATGGTTCGAGTTCTGAGATGCGGTTGTTGGAAAGGTGCTGTCCCTTTCGAACTCCGGGACTGGTAAGGTCAAACTCGCAAGGCAGCACGGATGGAACGAGCCCATGACACCCCAAGCGGCACAGAGCCAGTATGGCAGTGGTCAGGGCCTGCCTTGCGGCGGAGGCGGTCGGATCCTCGTACCTTACGATATCGCCGGCGCAAGCCACGATCTCCAGATCGAGTGGATGGCAGAAGGCGCCCAATGGGCCGGCGGCATCGTGTTCGACTTCATCAAGCCTGTCGTTCCTTTCACGCAGGGAAGCTTTTCCATCGAGGTCCGGAATGACCCGGCAATCGCATGAACCGCCCAGGGCCCACCACACCGTCGAAGAGCGCGTTGCGGCCCTGGTTCTGGGCGCAGCGGTCTGGCCGGGCGAACTCCCGTCCCCAACCCTCGACCGGAGGGCCCGCAAGGGTGCGGCTCTCTGGCGGGAGGGCCATGTTCATCTGGTGATCGGCTGTGGCGGCGTCGGTCATCATCCACCCAGCGAGGCCGAGATGATCCGGCGCATCTGCGAGACGGAAGGCGTGCCCGGACCGGCATTGCGGTGCGAGGAGGCCTCGACCAGCACCTACCAGAACATCGCCTTCGCATTGCCGATCCTTCGCGAGGAAGGTGTCGCCCGCATCGTGATCGTGACCGACGCCTACCATGCTCCCCGTGCCGCGCTCGTTGCACACCGGTTCGGCCTCAGCTACCGCACCGCAACGCCCGTACCTTCCGGAACCCAAGGGTGGAAGCGCCTGCGGTCGGCCCTGAGGGAAGTGCCAGCCTTCCTGTATTACCTGATCAGGCCCGGGGGACCTGGCTGATCAGCGCACGACCATGACCGCGCAATTCGCATGGCGGACGACATGCGCCGCAGTGCTTCCCAGAACGTAATCCTGTAGTCCGGGACGGTGGCTCTGGATGACGATGCAATCGGCCTTCATCCGGCTTGCCTGGTCGAGAATGCTACGTCCGGCATGCCCTTCCAGCAGGAGCGCATTGCCGTTGGGGAGATCTTCCCCGAGCCGACTCAGTTCGGCGTGAATACCGTCGCGCGTGGCGCGCATCAGGTCTTCCGGAATGTAGTGGATCGCATAGGCCGGCACATGTTCTATCACGTGCAGCAGCGTCACGGTCGCATCTTTGGCAGCCAGTGTCTTTGCCACGCTCAGAGCAGCGTTCGGTTTGCTGTCGCCGTCGAACGCAATCGGCACGAGGATGTTGTGGTACATCATTCGCCTCCCGCAACTTGCCCGGGCCATCCTCCCGCGAATTAGGCCGCGGCGCATTGATTCAGGTCACTCCAGAGCTGCCGGCTCAGGCGACTGGCGGAAAACAGCCTGCGCACAGCGGCCTGGCCGCGTCAGCAATCCTGCCCGGAGACGGGTCGCTCGGCCGCTATGGCCGGATCATCGAGATAGTCGATGCCGCCCATCCCGCCCGCTACGGCCTGTTTCCCTGTCGGAGGGACCCCATCGAGCGACTGAATTGGCCGCGCGCAGGCCTCCTTGCAATCTGGCGAAGCCTGCGCCCACTCCGCGTTCAAGAGATCCGCGCGCCCATCTCCTTGCGCCATGCCTGCGCTTGGCAGTGCAACGAGCAATATGGCCATCAGGCCAGAGGTCAGAATACGCATGGAAACCTCCTCGGCTTTGAAGAGCCGCAGCACCGCGTTCCGATCCCGGGGACGCCAAGCATCGCTCAGACATGCCGGACAAAGGGCGAGTGGGACGGCGCGTCCGGCAGGAGCCGCCCCTCGGCATCGAAATCGGCATCACGGTTGAAGGGCCAGAGCGGGCGCTGCTCCAACCCTGCCAGTAGGTCCGTCTGCCCGGCGAGCGTCGCCGACAGCCGCTGCTCCAGCGCAAGCCGCTGCGGCGGCTCGTGAAAGCCATGCACGGAATGGACCGAGACCGGCTCGTAGACGTCGAAGCCGCAATAGCGCAACGTTTGCGCCAACGGCCAGAGAAGCAGGCGAAGGTCGCCCTCGCGCCCGTCAGGCCTGCATTCGACGGCGCTGCACCCGGTCGAGACACAGATCAGCGCCCGCTTGCCGCGGCAGGGCCCGCGGTCGAACCGCGCATCCTCGGCATGCATGACCCCGTGCACCAGCGCGCGATCCATCCAGCCTTTCAGGATGGCGGGAGGACCGAACCACCAGATCGGGAAGTGCAGGATCAACAGATCTGCACGTTTGATCCGCGAAACCTGCTCGACAAGATCGGATGGCAAGGCACCGCGGGCTGCCGCGTCCTGCTGGACCTTCAGAGGGTCGAAACGCCGTTCGGCAATGTCGGCCGTGTCATAAAGCGTCCCGCGCTCCGCGGGATCGAAACCAAGCGCGTAGAGATCGGAATGCTCCGCCACACCTCCAAGCGCGCGGACCGCATCGACAGAGGCGCGAGCCCAGCCCGCGGTAAAGGATTGCGGCTCCGGGTGGGCGGAGACGATATGAGCATCAGTCACCGTGCATCGCTCAGCCGTAGCTCGCGACCACGTCGTACATCACCGGCTCGAAGCTGCGGCACAGCTCGTGCAATCGGCGGCTTCGCGCTCGCATCTCGTCACTGCGCAGCATCGCCTGGAAATCCTCCCGCCGTTCCCATTGCGAGTAATTGGCGATCCGGGTCTGGGCGTCGTTCACATGCACGCCGGCGCCGATGAAGCCGGGCTGATGCGAGATGAAGTTTTCGTAGGCGTCCTCGAGTTCGTCGAGCAGGTCCTGACAGGTGCCGGGTGTCATCTCGAAGGTGGTAATGACGGTCTGGACCGTGTTGGCGTTGGAAATCGTGGGCATTTCACTCTCCTGACGGTAGGAAGAGACTACCACGCAATGAATACCGAGACAGGAGAAACTGGCCACCGCGCCCACCGGTCACAGGTTGGGCGCGCCCTTCAGACCCAGAAGCTTGCGCGTCGCGGTCCAGTATCCGGGAAGCCGCGGCGGCACGGCGAGGTGCTTCCGGACCTCCGTCGCATGGCGCGGCATCCGCCGCTCCGCGAAATCGCAGCCCCAATCGAGGAAATCCGGCGCCTCGACCGGCCGCAAACGGCAGGCACTTCCCACCAGTCCGATCAGGGTTCCGGCTGGCGAATACCACTCGTCCTGGATCGCCGTGACCCGATTGCGCAGCAGCGGCCCAACGGTGCGCATCAGCGGCGAGCCGGAGAAGGTGATCAGCAGCTCACCCATTTCGTCCCGGTCATATCCGATGAGCGGCGGGAAGGTGTCGAAGAAGATCGCCCGCCCGTCGATCACCGCGAGGTTGCGGATCGACGGATGAAAACCGATGCGCTCGTCCCGCCCCTCGACCGCCGCCCAGAAATCGGCGATCTGTTCGCCGGCCGCCTGCATCAACTCAAGCGCCTGTTCCGGCGTGCCGGCGATCATCTGGCGGCGCATCATGCTGGCGTCAGGCAACCCTTCCTGCACGATCACCGGAACGCGGCGCCCGTGCATCTCGATCAGGTAGAATTCGGTCTTGGGAACAGCGACCCCGCATTTGAGCAGCAGGCAAAGATAGGCGTCGTGCGCGCAGGCAAGTCGGTCGAGTGCGGCAGGCGTCGCATGAGACGGGTAACGCTTGATCACCTTGCCGGCAAACGCCCCGTCCGCCGGACGGAATGGCGCACAGAAATAGCCAAGCCGCGAGATCGGCTCTCCCTGCTTCGTCCGACCGGCTTCCAGCAGGTCGCGAAGTTCGGATTCTGACTGCGCCATTCCTCTCCCGCGGTTCATGCCACACCCGGCACCACTCACCCGGCGAAGAAGACGTGTATCATGTCAGCGGACCACATGCACCGCACATTTGGCATGACGCACCACGCGGGCCGCGGTCGAACCGAGGAAGTAATCCTGCATCCCCGGCCGGTGGCTCGCAATCACGATACAATCGACACCGGATTCCTCGGCATAGTCGAGGATGGTGCGGGCCGAATGCCCCTCGACCACGACCACATCGGCGTTCTTCACCGATTCCGACAGCGCGGACAGGCCGCTCGTGATATCCGCACGCGCCTTTTCAAGGTGATCGGCCGGCAGGTATTCGGTCGCATATTGCGGCAGATGCTCCATCACGTGCAGCAGCGTGATCTTGCCGCCCTCGGCGCGGATGGCCTGGGCGATCTCCATCGCCGCGCGCGCGTTGCGGTCTGCTTCGAAGGAAACGGGGACAAGAACATTGTCATACATGGTGCTGTTTCTCCTTGGTGGCTGCAGGCTAGCCGAAGCGGTTTGGCGAGGCTTTGATTCAGGTCACGATCCGGGCCAGAAAAGAACGCGTCGCCATGGAAACGCCCTTCCGCCGACACTCGGGTTTCGGGCGCGTGCAAGCGCCGGGCATCGGTTCGCCTATCCGCTCTCCTCCTTGAATCCTCCCGAGCCGGCGTTACCCTGCGCTCGACGGCGCAAAGACGCAAGATACCATGATATCGAAAAAAATGATCGATCCGATCCGACCGACCGATGACGAAGCCCGCGCACTGGCCCGCGACCTGCTGACCGGCGCGCGTTACGCGGCGCTCGGCGTGCTGGAGCCGGGGACAGGCGCCCCGATGGTGACGCGGATCGCGATCGGCACGGATGCTTCCAGCCGGCCCGCCACGCTGATTTCGTCGCTGTCCCAGCATACCGCCGCGCTGCAGGCAAACCCCGCCTGCTCGGTGCTGATAGGCGAGCCGGGCGACAAGGGCGATCCGCTCACCCATCCACGGCTGACCCTGCAATGCCGGGCCCGACTGGTCGCGCGAGGCGCCCCCGAACACGCCGAGTTGCGCGATCGTTGGCTGGAACAGCACCCGAAGGCGAAGCTCTACATCGACTTCGGCGATTTCGGATTCGCGATATTGGAGGTCTCGCGAGGCTTCCTGAACGGCGGCTTTGGCAAGGCCTATGTCCTTGCGCCCCGAGACCTCGGGATGCCGGCAAAGGGGTGAGCGGCGCGGCCTATTTCTGCGCCACCGCCGCCAGCCGCCCCCGCGTCATCAGAAGCTCCAGCCGCGACGGGCTGCCCTTGGACGGATAGACGCTCAAAAACGCGGCACTCCGCTCCAGGCGGCGTATCTCCCGCTCGGAGCAGGCGGACTTCGATGAGCCGCAGGTGCGCGCCCGCAGCTGCGCATAGGCGGCATCGGTCGCATCGCCCTTCGGCTTCAATCCCACCGGGCCGTAATGCACCGCCTCGTAGAGCGCGACCGACCCGAACATCGCAACCGCTGCCGTGATCCGCCGCGGGCATCCATCGCTGAACCCGGTAAGGTAGAAATCGCGCGGCGCCGTACTGCCGGGCTGGGTGTCATAGAGCTTCCACTTGCCCGGGCCCTTTTCGACCGGGCTGCCGAGCGCCTTGCCGCGGACGCCGCAGGCCTGCGCCAGCGGCCCCTGCTCGATGGTCGTCGGCGCCTTGGTCGAAGCGCGCGGCTGTCCCTGCTGCTCCGCCGAGGCGGAGAAGGCGGCCAGCGTCACACATAGCACGGCACAGACCCGCGCGGCGGCGTGGGAAATGGGCATCGTCAAACCTCGTGTGAAAAACGAGTCCGGGCTAGCCGAACCTTCCGCGTGGCGCAACCGCAACAGTCCCCGAGACGCCCGGACGGCACGAATCCGCCGAAAATTCATGCACCCGCGGAGGTTGACATCGCGGCGCGCCTGTCGCTGCATCGAGGCACCTGGGGCCATAAAGGCTGTTGCAACGCGAAACCGCGCTGAGGCCGCAGGAGACGTAACGCAATAGCCCGACAGGATATCATGACAGACCGAAAGAACACCCGCGGACCGATGACCCTTGCCATCCACGCAGGCGAAGGGCCCGACCCGAGCACCGGTGCCTCCGCGCCGCCGCTGCACATGTCCTCTACCTTCGTGACCGACCAGGTCGCAGGCTTCTCCGCCCATGACCTCGAAGACGCCAGCGGCTACCTCTACACCCGCTGGGGCAATCCCACCGTCGACATGCTGGAACGCAAGATCGCCGCTCTGGAAGGCACCGACGCCTGCCTTTGCACCGCCTCCGGCATGGCCGCGGCCTCGGCGATCTTCCTCACCTTCCTCTCCTCCGGCGATCACGTGGTCGTCTCGGACGTCTCCTATGCCGGCGTTGCCGAGCTCGCCCGGGACACCCTGCCCCGGCTGGGCATCGAGGTGAGCCTCGTCGACATGTCCGACATCGAGGCCGTGGCAGCCGCGTTGCGCGACAACACCCGGCTGGTGCATTGCGAAACCCCGGTCAACCCGATCGGCCGGCTGACCGACCTCGCGGCGGTGACCAGGCTCGCCCATGACGCCGGCGCGCTGGTCTCCTGCGACGCCACATTCGCCTCGCCGCTGGGCCAGGACAGTGCCGGTCTCGGCGTCGACCTGGTTATGCACTCGATCACCAAGTACATCGGCGGGCATGGCGACGCGGTGGGCGGTGCCGTCGCGGGCTCTGCCGAGCTGATCGGCCGGATGCGGCTGGAGGCCAGCATCCACCACGGCGGGATCCTGTCGCCCTTCAACGCCTGGCTCATCGCCCGCGGCATGGCCACCCTGCCCCTGCGAATGAAGGCCCACGAGGCCGGCGCGATCGAGCTGGCCAACTGGCTCGAAAGCCGCGACAGCGTCACCCGGGTCATCCATCCCGGCCTTGCCTCGCACCCGCAGCGCGCTTTGGCCGAACGGCAGATGACCAACACCGCCGGCATGATCTCCTTCCAGGTCGGCGATGCCGCCAGGGGCCAGGCGCTGGCACAGCAGATGATCGACCGGCTGGAGGTGATCCACTACGCCGTCTCGCTCGGTCACCACCGCAGCCTGATATTCTGGATGGAAACCGACCCGCTGATGGAAACCTCGTTCCGCCTGCAGGGCCGCCATCTCGAAAGCTACCGCGCCTTTGCCGGCGACGGAATCTTCCGTCTCTCGGTCGGGCTCGAGGACCCCGCGGACCTGATCGCGGATCTCGCGCAGGTGCTCTGAGCGGCGCGGGACCGCACATTCTTCTTGGTCCCAATACCCTCGCCGAAGGCAGCGCCCATCGGGCGCTTCCTTCTCACCGCAGGTCGAGGTCCTCCACGTCGACCACGCCGCCCACCGCCTTTAGCGCTCCGCGCACCTGCGGACTGACGGGAAGGTCGGTGCCCAGTTCCATGTCCACCTCGCCCGGCAAGCCGGGATCGATCAGGGTGACGTGAATCGGACCCTTCATGCGGACGGGCCCGGCCTCGGCAGTGCGGACGAGGATCGACTGCAGCACCGGCAGCGCGCTTCCGTCGTTCACGAATAGCCGAAAGCCGCCGCCCCCTGAACGGGGGCCGCCCTCCTCATCCACCGGTCGCGCGCCCTTGCACAGCAGCTTGAGCTGCTCGCTCTCGAAGGTCGCCTCCGCCGTCACCACGACGTTGCGCCCCGGTTCCAGGTGGTCGCGGGCCTTTTCCAGCGTGTCGGAGAAGACCGTCATCTCGAACAGCCCCGTCGGGTCCGACATCTGGACAAAGGCGAAGCGGTTGCCCCGCGCCGACTTGCGCTCCTGCTTGCCGGAGACGGAGCCGGCCATCTTGACCACCGCCGGCCCGTGTTTCACCAGCTCCTGGACCTCGGCGAAGGTCTTCACGTCGCGGCGCTTCAGCATGCTCATGTAATCGTCGAGCGGATGGCCCGAGAGGTAGAAGCCGATCGCCGCGTGCTCTTCGGCCAGCCGCTCGTTGGGCAGCCAATCGTCGAGATTGGCGAGCCGCGGCTCCGGCAGGTCCTCGCCCGCCTCGCCGAACAGCGACACCTGGTTGGAGTTCCGCTGCTCGTGGATCGCCGCCGAATAGGCGACCAGCGCGTCGAGCGAGTTCAGCACACGCCGCCGGTTGCGATCCAGCACGTCAAAGGCTCCCGCCCGCGCCAGCATCTCCAGCGCCCGCTTGCCCACGTGCTTCAGATCCACCCGGCGCGCGAAATCGAAGAGGGTGACGAAGGGCGTCTCGCCGCGCCCCTCCACGATCAGGCGCATCGCATCGGCGCCTACGTTCTTCAGCGCTGCCAGCGCATAGATGACCTTGCCGTCCTCGACCGAGAAGGTCTCGATGGAGCGGTTGATGCAGGGTGGCACGATCTCGATATCGAGCCCCCGTCGGACCTCCTCGGCATAGACCGAGAGCTTTTCCGTCAGGTGGATATCGCAGTTCATGATCCCGGCCATGAACTCGACCGGGTAGTTCGCCTTGAGATAGGCCGTCTGGTAGCTCACCACCGCATAGGCCGCGGCGTGGGACTTGTTGAAGCCGTAGTTGGCGAACTTCTCCAGAAGGTCGAAGACCTCGCTGGCCTTCTTCTTATCGACGCCGTTCTCGCCCGCGCCCTTCTCGAACTTGGGCCGTTCGGCGTCCATCGCCTCCTTGATCTTCTTGCCCATGGCGCGGCGCAGCAGGTCGGCGCCGCCGAGGCTGTAGCCGGCCATCACCTGGGCGATCTGCATCACCTGCTCCTGGTAGACGATGATGCCCTGCGTCTCCTCCAGGATATGGTCGATCAGCGGATGAACGGATTCCCGTTGCTTCAGACCATTCTTGACCTCGCAGTAGGTCGGGATGTTCTCCATCGGGCCGGGGCGGTAGAGCGCAACCAGCGCCACGATGTCCTCGATACAGGTCGGTTTCATGCGCCGCAGCGCATCCATCATGCCCGAGCTTTCCACCTGGAACACGGCGACCGTCTTGGCGGCGGCGTAAAGTTCGTAGGTTTTCTTGTCATCGAGCGGGATGTGATCGATGTCGATCTCCACACCGCGCAGCTTGAGCAAGTCAAGCGCGTTCTGGATCACCGTCAGCGTCTTGAGGCCGAGGAAGTCGAACTTCACCAGCCCCGCTTGCTCGACCCATTTCATGTTGAACTGGGTCGCCGGCATGTCGGACCGCGGATCCTGGTAGAGCGGCACAAGCTCGTCGAGCGGCCGGTCGCCGATCACCACCCCCGCGGCGTGGGTCGAGGCGTTCCGCAGCAGCCCCTCGACCTGCTGGCCGTAGGTCATCAGCCGGTCGACCTGTTCGTCGTTCCGCGCCTCCTCGCGCAGCCGTTCCTCGGTCGCCAGCGCCTTCTCGATCGAGACGGGCTTCACCCCCTCTACCGGGATCATCTTCGACAGCCGGTCCACCTGGCCGAAGGGCATCTGCAGCACCCGACCGATATCCCGCACCGCCGCCTTCGACAGAAGCGCTCCGAAGGTGATGATTTGACCCACCTTGTCGTGGCCGTACTTGTCCTGCACGTAGCGGATCACCTCCTCGCGGCGGTCCATGCAGAAGTCGATGTCGAAGTCGGGCATAGAGACCCGTTCCGGGTTCAGGAAGCGTTCGAAGAGCAGGCTGTAACGGAGCGGATCAAGGTTGGTGATGGTCAGCGCATAGGCGACCAGCGAGCCCGCCCCCGAGCCCCGGCCCGGCCCCACCGGAATGTCATGCTTCTTGGCCCACTTGATGAAGTCGGCAACAATCAGGAAGTAGCCCGGGAAGCCCATCGACTCGATGATGCCCAGCTCAAATTCCAGCCGCTTCTCGTATTCCTCGACCGCCGCCGCATGGGGGATCACCGCCAGACGGTCGGCCAGCCCTTCCTTTGCCTGACGGCGCAACTCCTCCACCTCGTTCTCGGCGAATGTCGGCAGGATCGGGTTGCGCCGTTCGGACACTACATGACAGCGCTTCGCGATCTCCACCGTGTTCTGGATTGCCTCCGGCAGATCGGCGAAGAGCGTGATCATCTCCTCCGGCGTCTTCAGGTAATGCTGCGTCGTCAGCCTGCGGCGCGGCTCCTGCTGGTCCACATAGGCGCCCTCGGCGACGCAGAGCAGCGCATCATGGGCCTCGTAGAACTCGGACTTGGGAAAGTAGACGTCGTTGGTCGCCACCAGCGGCAGGCCAAGCTCGTAGGCCGACTCCACGAAGAACCGCTCCGTGGCTCGTTCCGATTCCGGCTGCCCGTCCTCGCCCGGATGGCGCTGCAACTCCACGTAGAGCCGGTCCGGGAAAGCCTGCGCCATCCGCTCCAGCAGCGCCCGCGCCTTCGGCTCCTGGCCACCGCGCACCAGCCGCCCCAGCGCGCCGTCCGGCCCGCCGGTCAGGCAGATCACCCCCGCCGAATGGGCGGCAAGCTCCTCCTCCGTCACATGCGGCTGCGAATGGTCGCCCCGCAGATAGAGACAGGAGTTGAGCTTCATCAGGTTGCCATAGCCCTGCTCGTCCTGCGCCAACAGCACCACCGGCGCCGGCGGCACCGGCTTCGCGCCCGGCACCACGGGCTCGTATTCTAGGTCCACCTGGCATCCCATGATCGGCTGGATCCCGGCGCCGCTCGCGGTGACGGAAAACTCCAGCGCCGCGAACATGTTGTTGGTGTCGGTCACGGCGACCGCCGGCATGCCCATGTCGCGGCACAGGCCGGGGAGTTTCTTGGTCCGGATCGCGCCCTCGAGGAGCGAGTATTCGGTGTGAAGACGGAGGTGGATGAATCGGGGAGAGCTGCTCATGCCGGAGACCCTAGGCGAGCGCCGCGGACAATGAAACGGGTTGATTACGAGGCCGCGATTTGCCATTGCGAATCGCCGCGCAAATCGGACATTGGCGCGTCGCATTTCATCGTCCGCGAAAGGGTTGGCCGGTGTCTGATTTTCTCTTCTTCGCAGTGGTCGGATTCCTCGCACAGCTCGTCGATGGCGCGCTCGGCATGGGCTTTGGCGTGATCAGTTCCGCCATCCTCTTCGGCAGCGGCGTCGCCCCGCCGCTGGTCTCCGCAACGGTCAACGCCGCCAAGATCCCGACCGGCTTCGTCGCCGGCCTGTCGCACTGGCGCTTCCGCAACATCGACCCGGCGCTGCTGCGCACACTCGCCATCGGCGGCATCCTCGGCGGGGTCGCCGGCGGCCTGACCCTGACGCATCTCAAGGGCGGCGTGCTGACCCTTCTGATTTCCGCCTACCTCATCTTCATGGGCACGACCGTCATCCTGCGCGGGATCCGCGGACGCGCGCCGCGGACCCTTCGCAGCCGCAACACCGCCGTCATAGGCGCGGCCGGCGGCCTGATCGAAGGAATCGGCGGCAGCTGGGGCCCCGTGGTCACCCCAGCGCTGACCGCGTCAGGCGTGCCGCCAAACCGCGCGATCGGCAGCGGCGCGGTGGCCGAGCTCTTCGTCTCGATCGCTGTCTTCGCGACCCTCGCGGTGGGGTATTTCGCGGGAAGCTGGGCGCCGCAGCCCGGGCGGGGCCTGATGATCCCGGTCCTCGGCCTGCTCGCAGGCGGCGTGCCCGCGGCGGTGTTCGGCGGCTGGCTCGCCTCCAGGGCGCCGCGCCGTCCGCTCACCATCGGCGTCGGCCTGCTGGCGCTCAGCATCGGCATCTACCGGCTGATCGACACGCTCTGGGTCTGAGACACGGCGCCCAGACCCCGCATCCCGCCCTCCTCGATTCTCCTGCCGCCCAGAAATCGGGCAGATGCGGCGCGTTAAGGCATTTCCACCGCCCACGCGCTTGCAATGCCCGCCGGTTTTGGCTTTGCTGCCCTGTGCAACAGGGCCGCGCGTCTTCTACGCCGCATCGAGGACGCGCCCGGGGTCAAGGCAAATGGTACCGCGGCGGACGACCGGATGCAGACCACCTTTCGCCTGAACGGAAAGACCGTGCATGTCACGGCAGAACCGACGCGAACCCTGCTTGACTGGCTGCGGGAGGATCGCGGCCTGACCGGCACCAAGGAGGGCTGCAACGAGGGCGATTGCGGCGCCTGCACCGTGATGGTGACCGACCCCGCAGGCCAGGCGCGAGCGCTCAATGCCTGCATCCTTTTCCTGCCCCAGCTCGAAGGGAAATCCGTGCGCACCGTCGAAGGCCTGGCCGGGCCGGACGGCACGCTGCACCCGGTCCAGCAGGCGATGATCGACCACCACGGCAGCCAGTGCGGGTTCTGCACCCCCGGCTTCGTCATGTCGATGGCCGTGGCCCATCTCGACGGCAAGACGGATCACGACGACCAGTTGGCCGGCAATCTCTGCCGCTGCACCGGCTACGCCCCGATCGTCCGCGCCGCCGAGGCCGCCGCCTCCGAACCGGTGCCGGACTGGCTCGCGCAGGCCCCCGATTTCACCTGTCCCGAAGTATCCTCGGGGGGGCGCGCCGACGGCGCGCGGGGGGCAGACAGCCCCCCGGAGGGGCAACGCCCCGACGCGAGCAAGGAGGCGGAGGTGGCCCGGCCCACCTCCTCCGACGCGCTCGCCACCTGGTACGCGTCCCATCCCGACGCCACCCTCGTGGCCGGAGCCACCGATGTCGGTCTCTGGGTCACCAAGGGCCTGCGCGACTTGGGCCCCCTCGCATTCCTCGGCCATTGCAACGACCTCCGGGACATTTCCGTGGGCGAGGACGAGATCCGCATCGGCGCCATGGCCACGATGGAAGAGTTTCGCGACGCTGTGGCCCCCCTCCACCCGAGCCTCGGTGAACTGCTCCGCCGCTTCGCCTCCCGGCAGGTCCGCAATGCAGCAACGCTGGGCGGCAACATCGCCAATGGCTCGCCCATCGGCGACGCGCCCCCCGCGCTGATCGCCCTCGGCGCCAGTCTCCACCTGCGCAAGGGCGACGCCCGCCGCCGCCTCCCGCTCGAGGCGTTCTTCCTCGACTACGGAAAACAGGACAGGGCCCCGGGCGAGTTCGTCGAGGCCATCAGCATCCCGCGCCAGCCGGATACCCTGCGCTGCTACAAGCTCTCCAAGCGTTTTGACCAGGACATCTCGGCAGTCTGCGGCTGCTTCAACCTGCCGATCGAGAACGGGGTCATCGCCGGCCCGCGCGTCGCCTTCGGCGGCATGGCCGCCACCCCGAAGCGCGCCGCCCATGTCGAGGCGGCGATGGACGGCAAGCCCCTCTCCGAGGCCACGGTCGAGGCCGCCTTGCCCGCCTTTGCCCAAGATTTCACGCCGATCTCCGACATGCGCGCCTCCGCAGAATACCGGCTGACGGTGGCGCAGAACATGCTCCGCCGCTGCCTCGCCGAAACATCGGGCCATGCCACCAGCGTTCTGGAGCTGCGTCCATGAGCGTCGCGAAGCCCCTGCCCCACGACGCCGCGCGGCTGCATGTCACCGGCCAGGCCCGCTACGTGGACGACATCCCGACCCCGCGCGACAGCCTGCACCTCGCCTTCGGCCTCTCGTCCATCGCCGCCGGGCAGATCACGTCGATGGAGCTCGACGCGGTGCGCAATGCCCCCGGCGTGGTCGCTGTCCTGACGGCCAAGGACCTGCCGGCGGAGAACGACGTCTCGCCCGCGCCGACCTTTCACGAGGAACTGCTGTCGAGCGGCGAGGTCTTCTACCTTGGCCAGCCGATCTTTCTCGTGGTGGCCACCAGCCACCTCGCCGCCCGCCGTGCGGCGCGCCTCGGCGAGGTGCGCTATTCGGAGACCAGGCCGATCCTGACCATCGACGAAGCGCTGGCCGCCGACTGGCGTTTCGAGGAAGGCCCCCGGATCTATGGGAAGGGCGATCCCGACGCCGCCATCGCCGGCGCGGCTCATGTCGTCGAAGGCTCGATGGAGATCGGCGGGCAGGAGCATTTCTATCTCGAAGGCCAGGCCGCGCTGGCCCTGCCGCAGGAAGGCGGGGACATGGTGATCCACGCCTCCTCGCAACACCCGACCGAGATCCAGCACAAGGTGGCCGAGGCGCTCGGGATCCCGATGCATGGCGTGCGCGTCGAGGTGCGGCGGATGGGCGGAGGCTTTGGCGGCAAGGAAAGCCAGGGCAACCACCTCGCGGTGGCCTGCGCGGTGGCGGCGCGGGCGACCGGCCGGCCCTGCAAGATGCGCTACGACCGCGACGACGACATGGTGATCACCGGCAAGCGCCACGACTTCCGGATCAGCTATCGCGCCGGGGTCGATGCGGAGGGCCGGATCGCCGGCATCGCCTTCGAGCATTTCTGCCGCTGCGGCTGGTCGCTCGACCTCTCGCTGCCGGTGGCCGACCGGGCGATGCTGCATGCCGACAACGCCTACCTGCTCGAGAACGTGCGGATCACCTCGCACCGGCTGCGGACCAACACGCAATCGGCCACCGCCTATCGCGGTTTCGGCGGGCCGCAGGGGATGCTCGGCATCGAGCGGGTGATGGACCATGTGGCCCATGTGGTCGGGCGCGATCCGCTGGAGGTGCGGCGGGCGAATTTCTATGCCGAGGCGCCGTCGAGCGCGGCCGGAGGGGGGCCATCTGCCCCCCGCTCGCCGCAGGCGAGCCCCCCCGAGGATATTTCCGGACAGGCGAAGGCAGCCGTACCGCAAACGACCCCCTACCACATGGAGGTCACCGATTTCATCCTGGGCGGGATGGTTGAGCGGCTCGCGGCAGACGCGAAGTATGCGGCGCGCCGGCAGGCCGTGGCGGCCTGGAACGCGGAGAACCCCGTGGTGAAGAAGGGGATCGGCTTCAACCCGGTGAAGTTCGGCATCTCCTTCACGTTGACGCATCTGAACCAGGCCGGCGCGCTGGTGCATGTCTATACCGACGGCTCGATCCACCTGAACCACGGCGGCACCGAGATGGGCCAGGGGCTGTTCCAGAAGGTCGCGCAGGTCGCCGCATCGCGGTTCGGCGTGGGCCTCGACCATGTGAAGATCACCGCGACCGATACCGGCAAGGTCCCCAACACATCGGCGACGGCGGCCTCCTCCGGCTCCGACCTCAACGGGATGGCCGTCCAGGCGGCCTGCGACACGATCCGCGACCGCCTGGCGGGTTTCGTGGCCGAACGTTTCCAGGCGGACCCGGCCACCGTTCGGTTCGAGGGGGGCGCGGTCCATGTGGGGACGGAGGCGATCCCGTTCGAGACCGTGGTACTCGAGGCCTACCAGGCACGGATCAGCCTCAGCGCGACCGGATTCTACAAGACGCCGGATATCTCTTGGGACCGCATCCGTGGCACCGGGCGGCCGTTCTTCTACTTCGCCTATGGCGCGGCGATCACCGAGGTCGCCGTCGATACGCTGACCGGCGAATACTGCATCCTGCGCACCGACATCCTGCACGATGCCGGCGCTTCGCTGAACCCGGCGCTCGACATCGGGCAGATCGAGGGCGGCTACGTCCAGGGGGCGGGCTGGCTGACCACCGAGGAACTGGTCTGGAACGACAAGGGCCGGCTGATGACCCACGCGCCCTCGACCTACAAGATCCCCGCCTGCTCCGACCGGCCCGCGATTTTCAACGTCGCGCTCTGGGACGCCCCGAACCGGGCCGACACGATCTACCGCTCCAAGGCGGTGGGCGAGCCGCCCTTCATGCTCGGGATCTCGGCCTTCCTCGCGCTGTCGGATGCGGTGGCCGCCTGCGGGCCGGGCTATCCCGCGCTCGACGCGCCGGCGACGCCGGAGCGGGTGCTCGCGGCCATCGAGAGGGTGCGCGCGTGAGTTTCGCTCCCGATCCGCTGAAACAGGCCGTGGAAAGTCATGGCCGCGTCGCCCGCGTCGTGGTGGCCGAGGTGCGCGGCTCCGCCCCGCGCGAGGCCGGAGCGGCGATGCTGGTCTGGCATAGCGGGCAGCAAGGCACGATCGGCGGCGGGGCGCTGGAACTCGAGGCGACGCAAGCGGCCCGTGCGTCGCTGGAGACAGGCTCCGGCGGGGTCAGCCGGCATCCGCTGGGTCCGTCGCTCGGCCAGTGCTGCGGTGGCGTCGTGACGCTGGTGACGGAGGTGTTCGACGCGGCGGCGCTGGACGCGTTGCTGCGGCAGGCACGGGACGGATGGATCGCGCGTGCCGTCGAGGCGGCAGCCGAGCCCTCGCTCGGCCTGCGCCAGATATCGCGCGACATTCGCAACGGATCGGCCGCGCCCGGCGCCGTCATGCGCGGCGGATGGCTGCTGGAGCCGCTCGCGGCGCCGCGGCACGCGCTCTGGCTACACGGGGCGGGCCATGTGGGCCGCGCCATAGCCGGGGCCGTCGCGCCGCTTCCCGACTGGCACGTGACCTGGGTCGACACCCATCCCGACCGGTTTCCCGCGGCCCTGCCCGACGGCGTGGCACCGCTGGTGGCCGCCGAGCCCGCGCGGGCGGTGGCCCATGCGCCGCGCGACGCGCATCACCTGATCCTGACCTATTCCCACGCACTCGACCTGGCGCTCTGCCACGCCGTGCTGGAACGCGGATTCGCCTCTGCGGGGCTCATCGGCTCGGCGACCAAGTGGCGCCGCTTCCGCAGCCGGCTTCGCGACCTTGGCCATGGCGAGGCCGAGATAGCCCGCATCACCTGCCCGATCGGCGACCCGTCCTTCGGCAAGCACCCCCAGGCCATCGCCGTAGGAGTGACCGCCATGCTACTGAAAACCGCCGCCGCCGCGGCCCCGGCCATGGACCGCCCCGCGTGACCGACCTGCTTTCAATCCAGAGGCTCACCAAGGCCTATCCCGGCGTCGTCGCCAATGACGACGTGTCCTTCGACATCGCGCCGGGGGAAATCCATGCGCTTCTGGGCGAAAACGGCGCCGGCAAGTCGACGCTGGTCAAGATGATCTACGGCTTGGTAAAGCCCGACAGCGGCAAGATGGAGCTGTTCGGAAAGCCCTATGCCCCCGCCCGGCCCAGCGCGGCGCGCACCGCCGGGGTGGCGATGGTGTTCCAGCATTTCTCGCTGTTCGAGGCGCTGAACGTGGCCGAGAACGTCGGCCTCGGCATGGAGACCCCGCCGCCAATGCGGGAACTGGCGCGCGAGATCCGCGAGGTGAGCCATGCCTACGGCCTGCCGCTCGACCCGCGCCGCCTGGTGGGCGACCTCTCGGCCGGCGAACGCCAGCGGGTGGAGATCATCCGCTGCCTGCTGCAGGATCCGAAGCTGCTGATCATGGACGAGCCGACCAGCGTGCTGACCCCGCAGGAGGTGGAGATCCTCTTCGCAACGCTGAACAAGCTGAAGGCCGAGGGCACCTCGATCCTCTACATCTCGCACAAGCTGGAAGAGATCCGCGCCCTCTGCGACCGTGCGACGATCCTGCGGCGTGGTAAGGTGGTGGGGGCCTGCACCCCCCGCGAAAGCTCTGCGGCGGAACTGGCCGAGATGATGGTTGGCGAGGCGCTGCACACCCCCGACCGGGCACCGGGCGAGCGGGGCGAGGTGGTGCTGCAGGTGGCGGGCCTGACCAGCCAGCACGTCGAGGCCTTCGGCACGCGGCTGCAGAACATCGGCTTCGAGGTGCACGCGGGCGAGGTGCTGGGCATTGGCGGCGTGGCCGGCAACGGGCAGGACGAACTTCTGAGCGCGCTCTCGGGCGAGACCCTAGGCCCGAAGGAAACCGTGCGGCTGCGCGGCAAGCCAGTGGGCAATCTTGGCCCCAATGCGCGACGCGACCTGGGGATGCTGGCGGCTCCGGAGGAGCGGCTCGGGCACGCAGCCGCGCCCGACATGAGCCTGACCGAGAACGCGGTGCTCTCGGGCTGGCAGCGCGAGGACCTGACCCGGCACGGCTTCGTGCTCTGGGGGAAGTCGCGCAATTTTGCCGAGACGATCATCCAGAACTTCGATGTGCGCACGCCCGGACCCGGGGTGGCTGCTCGGGCGCTGTCGGGCGGCAACCTGCAGAAATTCGTGATCGGACGCGAGATCCTCCAGCGCCCGGACGTGCTGGTCGTCAACCAGCCGACCTGGGGTGTGGATGCCTCGGCGGCGGCGGCGATTCGACAGGCGTTGCTCGATCTGGCCGCCGCAGGCGCCGCGGTGATCGTCATCAGCCAGGATCTGGACGAGTTGATGGAAGTCGCCGACCGCTTTGCCGCGCTTAACGCCGGCCACCTCTCGGCGCCACGGCCCACCCAGGGGCTGACGATGGAGCAGATCGGGCTGATGCTCGGCGGGGCGCATGACATGGATGTGGCGCACACCGAAGAGGCGCATCACATCAAGGAAAGCTACGAGGAGGGCCGCCCGTGATCCGGCTGGAGAAACGCCCCACGCCGTCCCGGTTCTGGACGTGGTCCACCCCCGTTCTGGCGGTGCTGCTTACAATGATCGCCGGCGGGCTGATGTTCGCGGCCCTCGGCAAGAACCCGTTCCTCGCCATCAAGACCATCTTCTACGATCCGGTGCTGGGCGAATTCGCCTTCTACTACCGTGGCCAGCTTTTGGTGAAGGCTGGGCCGCTGATCCTGATCGCGGTCGGGCTCGCCATGGGCTTCAAGGCCGGCATCTGGAACATCGGGGCCGAGGGGCAATACATCATCGGCGCGATCTGTGGCGCCGCGGTGGGGCTCGCCTTCTACCCGGCGGAGAGTTGGGTCATCTTTCCCCTGATGATCGTCGCGGGCGCCCTTGGCGGCCTGCTCTGGGCGATGATCCCGGCGATCCTGAAGGTCCGGTTCCAGACCAACGAGATCCTTGTCTCATTGCTGCTGGTGTACGTGGCGGAGCAGTTGCTGGCGGCGATGGCGCTTGGGCCTTTGCGCAACCCGGAGGCCTCGGGCTTCCCGGGCTCGCGCAACCTGCAGCAATACCCCTCCGCCGCCAACACCGAGATCATTCCGGGCACCGGCATGCACTGGGGCGTCGCCGCGGCGCTGATCGCGGTGATCTTCGCCTATATCCTGCTGTCGCGGCACCTGACCGGGTTTCATATCCGGCTTGCCGGGCAGAGCCCGCGCGCGGCGCGTTTCGGCGGCGTCAACCCGACGGCGCTGATCGTGTTCTGCATGGGCCTGTCGGGCGCGCTCGCCGGCATGGCCGGCATGTTCGAGGTCTCGGGCCCGGCGGGCCAGATCTCGATCGATTTCAACTCCGGCTATGGCTTCACGGCGATCATCGTGGCCTTTCTCGGCCGGCTGCACCCGATCGGCATCCTGCTGGCCGGCCTGCTGATGGCGCTGACCTATATCGGCGGCGAGGCGGCGCAGGCGACGCTGCAGATCCCTGCCGCCGCGATCCAGGCCTTCCAGGGAATGCTGCTGTTCTTCCTTCTGGGGCTCGACGTGCTCTCCAACTACCGTTTCCGACTGCCCAGGGAGGGCGTGGCCTGATGGACCTGTCTTCGATCAACTGGGTGCTGCTGCTGGCCTCTCTCATGGTGGCGGCGACGCCGATCCTGCTGGCGGGTATCGGCGAGCTGGTGGTGGAGCGCGCGGGTGTGCTGAACCTCGGTGTCGAGGGGATGATGATCACCGGCGCGATCAGCGGCTTCGCCATCGCGATCAACACCGGCAGCGTGACGATGGGCTTCATTGCCGCCGCCGCGGCCGGCGCCCTGCTGTCCCTGCTCTTCGGCTTCCTGACCCAGTACCTGCTGTCCAACCAGGTCGCCACGGGCCTCGCACTCACGCTCTTCGGGCTGGGGCTGTCGTCGCTGATGGGCCAGGGCTATGTCGGCATCAAGGGGCTGAGCGTGCCCGACATCCACCTGCCGATCCTCTCCGATATCCCTGTGCTCGGCCCGATCCTGTTCCGCCACGACGCCATGGTCTATGTCTCGATCCTGATCGTGGCAGGGGTCTGGGCCTTCCTGAAATTCACCCGCGGCGGGCTGATCCTGCGCGCGGTAGGCGAAAGCCACGACGCCGCCCATGCGCTCGGCTACAAGGTCGTGGGGATCCGGCTCATGGCCATCGCCTTCGGCGGCGCTTGCGCCGGTCTGGGAGGCGCCTACCTGAGCCTCGTGCGCGTCCCGCAATGGACCGAGGGCATGACCGCCGGCGCCGGCTGGATCGCCCTCGCGCTCGTCGTCTTCGCCTCGTGGAAGCCATGGCGCGTGCTGATCGGCGCCTACCTCTTCGGCGGGCTGACAGTGCTGCAACTCAACCTGCAGGCCGCTGGGATGAAGATCCCGGTCGAATACCTCGCCATGTCGCCCTACCTGATCACCATCCTCGTGCTGGTCGTGATGTCCTCCCGCGGAGGCCGCGCCGCGCTCAACGCACCGGCAGAGCTCGGCCGGTCTTTCCACGCCTCGTCGTGACCTTGCCGATAACAGCTGATGCGCCGCGAAGAATACATAGAGATCCTCGACGGAACGCACCCCGACCACGGACGGGGGGTGGCGCTGGCGCACCAGGGGCTGATCGTGCTGTCGGGGCTCGCGATCTCGCTGGAGACGATCCCCGATCTGCCCGGCTGGGCACACACGGCGCTCTTCGCCTTCGAAGCCTTCGTGGTCGCCACCTTCGTCGTCGAATACCTCGCCCGGATCCTCTGCGCCCAGCGTCCGTTCCGCTACATCTTCAGCTTCTGGGGCATCATCGACCTGCTGGCCTGCCTTCCGGCGCTGCTGATCGTGCAGCAGCAATGGGCCGCCATCCGGTCGCTGCGGCTGCTGCGCCTTATCCGGCTGCTCAAGCTGCTGCACGCCAACCGCGCGCTCATCCGGCTGGAGCAGGCCCTGGCGAAGAGCCGCGGGGAATTGCTGGTCTTCAGCTTCCTCGCCGCGATCATCCTCTATATCGCAGGCGTGGGCATCTTCATCTTCGAGAACGAGGCCCAGCCGGAGGTGTTCTCGTCGATCCCCAAGGGCCTCTGGTGGGCCATTGTCAGCTTCACCACGGTCGGCTACGGCGACATGTATCCGATCACGCCGGAGGGGAGATTCTTTACCACGGTGATCCTGTTCCTCGGCCTTGGCGTGATCGCCGTGCCGACAGCGATCATCACCACCGCTCTGATCAACACCGACCTCAAGGAGACCATCGAGAGGGAAGTCGAGGAAGAGGTCGGTGAAATCGAACGCGAGGTCCGCAAGGACCTGGCACCTTTCAAGCGAAAACCAACAAGGAGATCCTGAACATGAACATAAAGGCATTGCTCGCCGTCACCGCGCTGACGCTCGGCCTGGCCGGGGCCGCGGTGGCCCAGGACAAGACGAAGGTGGGCTTCATCTTCGTCGGCCCGATCGGTGACGGCGGCTGGACCTACGAGCACAACGAAGGCCGTCTGGCCGTCGAGGAGCACTTCGGCGATGCGGTCGAGACCGTCTACCAGGAAAGCGTGCCCGAGGGCGCCGATGCCGAACGCGCGATGACCCAGATGGCGCTCGGCGGGGCCGACATCATCTTCACCACCTCCTTCGGCTACATGGACCCGACGATTAACGTCGCCGCCAAGTTCCCGGACGTGAAGTTCGAGCACGCGACCGGCTTCAAGCGCGCCGACAACGTCTCCACCTATTCGGCCCGTTTCTACGAAGGCCGCGCGGTGCAGGGCCACATCGCCGGCAAGATGACCAAGACCAACAAGATCGGCTACATCGGCTCCTACCCGATCCCCGAGGTCATCCGCGGCATCAACTCCGCCTACCTCCACGCCAAGAAGGTGAACCCCGACGTCGAGTTCTCGGTGATCTGGGCCTACACTTGGTTCGATCCGGCCAAGGAAGCCGACGCCGCCAAGGCGCTGATCGAACAGGGCGCCGACGTGATCCTCCAGCACACCGACTCCACCGCGCCGCAGGCCGCCGCCCAGGAAGCCGGTGACGTGATCACCTTCGGCCAGGCCTCCGACATGGCCGAATACGCGCCGATGCCACGCGTCTCCTCGATCATCGACAACTGGGCGCCGTACTACATCGACCGCGTGCAGGCGGTGATCGACGGCACCTGGGAGAGCATGGACACCTGGGACGGTATCGGCCCGGGCATGGTCGAGATCGGCGAGATCACCGACGCCGTCCCCGCCGAGGTGAAGGCCGAGGCCGAGGCGCTGCGCGACGCCATCGCCGCCGGCGAGTACCACCCCTTCACCGGCCCGCTGAACAAGCAGGACGGCTCCGCCTGGCTGGCCGAGGGCGAAGTGGCCGACGACGGCACGCTCGCGGGCATGAACTTCTACGTCGAGGGCCTGACGGGCGAGATCCCGCAGTAAGCCACCGGCAGAACGATCCGAGAAAGGCCCGCTCCCGGCGGGCCTTTTTTGTTGCGCCCGACGGGGCGGAATCGCCAGAACGGGCGGTTTCTGCTATTCTACCTGTGGTTGATCATTGCTTCAGATCATTTTCCGATTTCGCACGAGTTACTTGGGAGGGGATATCATGGCGATTGCGAGATACTACGGAAGCAAGAATACCCTGACGCGCCTGCAGGTCACCGACGGCGAGCCGACGGTCCAGACAGCCAAGCGCTTCGTCCTCGAGGACGGCAACGTCACCGCCACGTTTCTCGGGCAGTTCACCTACGGTATCTTCGGCAGCCCGTTCGGCACGCTCGACACCTATACCTACAAGGTCGGCGGGAACCTTCGGCTCAAGATCGCCGATATCGGCGCCGACATGTACCAGGTCTTCACCCGTCTGGATTTCCTCAGCAGCGCGCGGGAGGCGGAGAAGATCATCTTCGCGCTGAACGACAAGATCTACGGCAATGACGGGCGCAACCTGATCGAGGGCTACGACGGCAACGACCGGATCTTCGGCAAGGACGGCAGCGACCAGCTCTACGGCGGCCTGGGCAAGGACGTGCTGAACGGCGGCCTCGGGGCCGACGAGATCTATGGCAACGACCAGTCCGACAGGCTGCTCGGCGGAAAGGGCGACGACCGGCTGTTCGGGGGCACCGGCAGCGATGTGCTGAAGGGCGGCGACGGCAACGACACGCTCTCCGGCTGGGAAGGCAAGGACACGCTCGACGGCGGCAAGGGCGACGATGCGCTGCGCGGCGAAAGCGGCCGCGACGTCTTCCTGTTCCGGAAGCGTTACGGCGAGGATGTGATCGAGGATTTCGAGGACGACCTCGACACGATCAAGCTCGACGACGCGCTATGGGACGGCGACCTCGTCCGCAAGCAGGTGGTGAACCGCTTCGCCGAGGTGGTGAACGGCGACGTCGTGTTCGACTTCGGCAAGGACAGGCTCGTCATCGAGAACTTCACCGACCTCGGCGAGTTGGCCGACGACCTGGCCATCGTCTGAAGGGATAGCCTGCCGCGTTTTGCCACCGCCAAGACGGTAGACAGGCCGAGCAAGCCCATGTTCCAATCCCGGCCATTACAGTAGCCGAGTCTGGAGCACACCATGCGGACCTTTCTCACGACGCTTGCACTGCCCTGCGTGCTGCTGGCCTGCCCTGCCATGACAGCCGCGCAGGAGGTCGCCGACACGATCTACGAAGGCGGTCCGATCCTGACAATGGACGACACGGCCCCCCGCGCCGAGGCGCTGGCCGTGAAGGACGGGCGCATTCTTGCCGTCGGCCCGCTGGCGGAGGTGATGAAGCACCAGGGCGAGGCGACGGTGCTGCGCGATCTCGAGGGCCGGGCCCTGCTGCCGGGCTTCGTCGATGCGCATGGCCATGTGATGATGATCGGCCTGCAGGCGCTCGCGGCCAACCTGCTGCCCGCTCCGGACGGCGAGGGCAATTCCGTGGCCGCGCTACAGGGTATCCTGACCGACTACGTGGCGGCCAATGCCGAACGCATCGAGGCAATCGACGCGATCATCGGCTTCGGCTACGACGATTCCCAACTCGCCGAGCAGCGCCACCCGACCCGGGAGGAGCTGGACGCCATCTCGACCGAGTTTCCCGTCTACATCGTCCACCAGTCCGGCCATATCGGCGTCGCCAATTCGAAGGCGCTGGAGCTTGCCGGTTTCGACGAAAACAGTCCCGAGATCGAAGGTGGCGTGATCCGGCGCGAGCCCGGCGGCACCCGCCCGAACGGCGTGCTGGAAGAAACACCACATATCATGGCGATGATGGCCGTGCTCCGGCACCTTGATGCCGAAGGTGCGATGGCGATGTTCAGCGCCGGCACCGAACTCATCGCCTCCTACGGATACACCACTGCACAGGAGGGTCGCGCCACCACAGGTCAGGCGCGGCTCATGGCGGCCGTGGCCGAGCACGAGGGGCTCGACATCGATATTGTGGCCTACCCCGACGTGCTGGTCGACCGGGATTTCATCGCCGAGGCCCACTCCCCCGACTACACCAACCGCTTCCGCGTCGCCGGCGCAAAGCTCACAATCGACGGCTCGCCGCAGGGCTTCACCGCCTGGCGCGACCGGCCCTACTACAACCCGCCGGAGAACTTCCGCGCCGATTACCGCGGCTATTCGGCGGCCACCGCGGACCAGGTTTTCGACGCCATCGACTGGGCCTTCGCCAACGACATCCAGATCCTGACCCATTCCAATGGCGAGGCCGCAAGCGACCTGCTGCTGGCCGCCGTCGAGACCGCCGAGGCAGCGCATGGTGTGGCCGACCGCCGCCCGGTCCTGATCCACGGCCAGTTTCTCCGCGAGGATCAGGTCGATGCACTGAAACGACTCGACATCTTCCCCTCGCTGTTCCCGATGCACACGTTCTACTGGGGCGACTGGCACCGCGAGCGCACGGTGGGGCCGGTCAACGCCGACAACATCTCGCCCACCGGCTGGCTGATGGCGCGCGGCATGCGGTTCTCCACCCACCACGACGCGCCGGTGGCCTTCCCGGATTCCATGCGCGTGCTCGACGCCACGGTCACCCGCCGCTCGCGCACCGGCGACATCATCGGGCCCGACCACCGCGTCGACGTCATGACCGCGCTCAAGGCGATGACGATCTGGCCCGCCTGGCAGCATTTCGAGGACGACAACAAGGGCTCACTCGAGATCGGCAAGCAGGCCGACCTGGTGATCCTCTCCGACGACCCCACGGCCATCGATCCGGAGACGCTCGACACGCTCGTCGTCGTGCAGACGATCAAGGATGACGAGGTGATCTACGACGCGTCGATGCAGAAGGACGGCGGCTTGCACTGGCGCCCGCGTCCGGGCGGCATCGACACCGCCGGCGAGTTCTTCCGCAAGGCCGCGCTCGCCGCGGAGATGCCATCCGGCCTGACGGGCGCCCGGCGGCTCCTGGCCGAACGGGTGGCCGCCCTCTCACCCCATGGCGGCGCCTGCGTGTCGGGATTTCTCCATGCGGAACTGGCGCCCGTCTACGAGCGCGCAGCATCCGAGTTGCTCAGGAATTGAGGCATGGCATCGGGCGGCAAGTGCACCGCCCAGCCTCGTCATTGAGCGGCAACCGGCTCCCGGCGCGGCGCGTTCGTCAGGTACTCCTCGTAGCGTTCCACCATCAGGCGATACTCGGTGGGAATGTCCCGCATGGAAAGCATGGCGACCACACGTCCCTGGTCAGTGACCGGCAAGTGGCGGAACTTGCCCTTGATCATGAGACGCATCGCATCCGACAGCGAAACCGAGAGATCCACGGTCGTGGGCTCCCTTGTCATGATCTCCTCGACCTGGGTCTCCGCCGTTGGCCGCCGCCGCCCGATCGCCCGGCGGATCACGTCGCGCTCCGAAATGATACCCACAAGCCTGTCGCCGTCCAGCACCGGCAAAGCGCCGACATTGGCTTCATTCAACCGATCACAGGCAACACGAACCGTCTCGGTCGGCGCGATCGACACGAGAGTCCTGCCCTTCAAGACTTCTGAAATGGACCTGATAATCACATTGGCCTCCCATGCTTTAAATTACTTTACGTGGGGGAATGTAGCAAAATCCCGTCGCAGCGGATAGTAGCGTCAATCGCCGCGATGCAGAGCGGAGGATGCTTCCATTGACCGGCCCGCCCTGCCAAAAGGACTCCATGATCGATTTCCTCGTGATAGGCGGCGGTATCGCCGGAACCTCGGCAGCCGCAGCGCTTTCCACCCTCGGCGCCGTTACCCTGCTCGAGGCCGAACCCGCCCTTGGCTACCACGCCAGCGGTCGCTCGGCCGCGATGTTCCTTGAATCCTACGGCAATGGTCCGGTTCGAGCGCTGAACGCCGCCAGCGCGGCCACGCACCGCGAAACCGGCGTGCTCAGCCCCCGCGGCCTACTGATTGTGGCGGGCCCGGGCGAGGAGGAGCGCTTCGCGCGGACCCATGCCGCGTTCGGCGCCACGCCCGTCACGCCGGGCGAGGCTGCGGCGCTCTGGCCGATCCTCGACACCGCCGCCTGTACCCGCGCGGCCCATCTCGGCGAGGTCTTCGATCTCGACACCGACCGCCTGCTCCAGCACTTCGCCCGCACCGCCCGCGAGAACGGCGCCGTCATCCGGACGGGCCACACCGTGTCCGCCGTCACCCGACTCGACGGCGGCTGGGCCGTTGAGGCCCGGTCCGGCGGCGAGACCACGACGATCGAGGCGCGCATACTGGTCAACGCCGCCGGCGCCTGGGCAGACCAGGTCGCTGCGATGGCGGGCGTGCCGAGCCCGGGGATCCAGCCCTACCGCCGCTCCATGGCCCGTATACCTGCGCCGGGCGGCCTCGACACCCGCAGCTGGCCCTTCGTCGACGAGGTCGCCGAGCGCTGGTACGCCAAGCCAGACGCCGGTGCCTGGCTGGTCTCCCCGGCCGAGGAAGACCCGATGGACCCGCACGATGCCTGGGCCGACGACATGGTGATCGCCGAGGGCCTGGCGCGCTACGAGGCATTCGTCACCGAGCCGGTCACGCGGGTCGAAACCACCTGGGCCGGCCTGCGCAGCTTCGCCCCGGACCGGGCGCTGGTGATTGGCCCGGCCCCTTCGGACCCTGCCTTCCTCTGGTGCGCCGGCCAGGGCGGCTACGGTTTCCAGACCGCCCCGGCCGCGAGCCGCCTGCTGGCAGACCTCGTCGCAGGGCGCCCGCCCGAACTCGATCCCGCCCTTTGCGCAGCCCTGTCGCCCGCGCGCTTCCCGGCATGATCCCGGCGCAACTGCGACCGACGATCATATTGCGGATACTGCATCCGTAGCGCAGACGGGAACCAGAACGCTCGCAACGCCGCCTGCCCCCTCCCCCGGCAGCCGGCGCCGGGCCCTCCGGATGGGCGTGATCGGCACGCGCCACGGCAGAATTGGATAGGAACGACGATTATGGACTGGAACAGCTACCTCGACGACATGAAGGGCAACCTGCGCGAGATGCACAAGAGCGCCCCGGAAACCATGAAGGGCTTCGGCGCCCTCGAGAAAGGCGTCACCTCCGGCACCGCCACCGACCACAAGACCAAGGAACTGGTCGCGCTCGGCATCGCCATCGGCCTGCGCTGCGAGCCCTGCATCGGCTTTCACGTCAAGGCGCTGGCCAAGGCCGGCGGCACCCGCGAGGAACTCTGCGACATCCTCGGCGTCGCCGTGCAGATGGGCGGCGGCCCGGCCCTGATGTATGCTTCCAAAACGCTGGCCGCCTGGGACCAGCTCGTCACCGAGCAGGCCTGACCAAACGGCACCGAGGCCGGTGCGACGCATAGCCCGCCCCGAATACCTGATCGGATAATCCCGCCGGAGGCGCCGCGCATGAAATGCGCGGCCCGGCCCAACCGGGGCAATGCATCTTCGATGCAGCCGCCCCGGGCGGGAGCCCGCGCGCTCAGCCTTCCTTGCGGATCGTCAGGTTCGTGGGATCGTAGGGGCTGTCCTCCACGACCACCGCCTCCCACATCCGGTCGAACATCTTCACCGTGAGCCGCGTCCCCTCCACCGCAAGATCCGGCCGGACATAGCCCATACCAATGGACTTGCCGAAGGCCACGGAATAGCCGCCCGAGGTCAGGCGGCCGACCTTCTCGCCCCCTGCGTACAACGCCTCGCGCCCCCAGGGATCGGCATCTTCCGGCCCGTCGACCAGCACCGTCACGCAGACACTCCGGATGCCCTTTGCCTCCATCTTCGCCTTGCCGTGGAATTCCTTTCCCAAATCCACGAACCGGTCCAGCCCTGCCTCCAGCGGCGTCGCGTCCCGCCCGAGCTCGGTGCCGAAGGCGCGGTAGGATTTCTCCTGCCTGAGCCAGTTCTGCGCCCGCGCCCCCACCAGCTTCAGCCCGTGCGGCGCGCCCGCCTCCATGAGCCGGTCCCAGAGGTGGTTTTGCATCTCGATCGGATGGTGCAGCTCCCATCCCAGTTCGCCGGTGTAGGCCACCCGCACGGCCATGGTCGGAACCATGCCCAGCTCGATCTGCCGCATCGAAAGCCAGGGGAACCGCTTGTTCGACAGAATCGTCTCCGGTTCCGCGTCCCGCACCAACGCATTCAGAACATCCCGCGACTTCGGCCCCGCGATGGCGAAGACACCCCATTGGGTGGTGACGTCCTGCAACTCGATCCGGCCGAAATCGGCCTCCTTGTCCTCGATGGCCTTGCGCAGGAAATCCTGGTCATAGGCGGACCAGGCCCCGGCCGAGACGAGGTAATATTCGTCCTCGGAAAGGCGGACGATGGTGTATTCCGTCCGCGTCGTCCCGGCCGCCGTCAGCGCATAGGTCAGGTTGATCCGCCCCACCTTCGGCAGCTTGTTGGTGGTGAACCAGTCGAGGAAGGCCGTCGCGCCCGGCCCCTTGACGATATGCTTGGTGAAGGCCGTCGCGTCGATCAGGCCCACACCCTCGCGGATCGCCTTCGCCTCCTCGACGGCATATTGCCACCAGCCACCGCGCCGGAAACTGCGGGCGGCGTGATCGTCGAACCCGTCCGGGGCGTAGTAGTTCGGCCGCTCCCAGCCATTAACCTGCCCGAACTGCGCCCCTGCCGCCTTCTGGCGGTCATAGGCCGGCGAGGTCCGCAAGGGGCGCGCCGCCTCCCGCTCCTCGTCCGGGTGATGCAGGACGAAGACGTGGGAGTAGCATTCCTCGTTCTTCTGCACCGCGTATTCGGTCGTCATCCATGGCCCGTAGCGCTTGGGATCGAGCGCGGCCATGTCGATCTCGGCCTCCCCCTCGACCATCATCTGGGCGAGGTAATACCCGGTGCCGCCCGCCGCCGTGATCCCGAAGGAGAAGCCCTCCGCCAGCCACATGTTGCGCAGCCCCGGCGCCGGCCCCACCAGCGGGTTGCCGTCCGGCGTGTAACAGATCGGCCCGTTGAAATCATCCTTCAGCCCCACCGTCTCCGAGGTCGGAATCCGGTGGATCATCGACATGTATTCTTCCTCTATCCGCTCGAGGTCGAGCTGGAACAGGTCGGCACGGAAGCTCTCCGGCACGGCATACCTGAACCGCGCCGGCGCGCCCTCCTCGTAAGGGCCGAGGATCCAGCCGCCCCGCTCCTCGCGCACGTACCATTTCGCGTCGGCGTCCCGCAGCACCGGGTGCTCGCCATGGGTCTTGCGGTATTCCACCAGCGCCGGGTCGGGCTCCGTGACGATGAACTGGTGCTCCACCGGGATCGCCGGGATCTTGATCCCCAGCAGCCGCGCCGTGCGCTGCGCATGGTTGCCCGTGGCGGTGACGACATGCTCGGCGGTGATCACCACTCGCTCCTCAGTCGGAACCAGGTTGCCGCCCTTCTCCGCCATCTTCGTGCAGGTCACGCGCCACTCGGAGCCGGTCCATTCGTAACCGTCGACCTGCCACTTGCGCTCGATCGCCACCCCGTGCTGCCGGGCGCCCTTGGCCATCGCCATCGTCACGTCAGCGGGGTTGATGTAGCCATCGGTGGGATGGAACAGCGCGCCGACCAGATCCTCGGTACGCACCAGCGGCCAGCGCTCCCTGATCTGCGCCGGGCTCAACCATTCGTAGGGAATGCCCACCGTCTCGGCAGTGGTCGCATAGAGCCTGTACTCGTCCATCCGGGCCTGCGTCTGCGCCATCCGCAGGTTGCCCACCACCGAGAAACCGGGGTTCAGCCCGGTCTCGGCCTCAAGGGTCTTGTAGAACTTCACCGAGTAATCGTGGATGTGGCTCGTCGCGAAGGACATGTTGAAGAGCGGCAGCAGCCCCGCCGCGTGCCATGTCGACCCGCAGGTCAGCTCGTCGCGCTCCAGCAGCATGGTATCCCAGCCCGCCTTGCCGAGATGATAGGCAATGGCGGTTCCGACCGCGCCACCACCGACGACGAGCGCTTTCACCTGAGTCTTCATGGCTCCGATCCCTCTGCCAGCATGCTGTGGCGAGTTAAGCGCAGCCACCCCGCCCCGCGCCATACCCCGCCGACCCTTGATTGGCGGAAAGCGACCTGCCCTCGTGCACCGCTCGCCCCGCCGAAGCCCCTGCCAGCCGGCAGGGACGTTCCATCAGACCGCGCGCAGCGGGTGCCGCGTCCGCTTTCCGCGTTTGATTTGATCCGCGCCTTCGGCTACCCAACCGCATCATGGAAACGTTCTCGCACCCCGGCGACTTGCGCCGCCACCTCGACGGTCTGCGACGGCAGGGCCGTAGCATCGGCTTCGTGCCGACGATGGGATTCCTGCATGCCGGCCACATGGCGCTGGTTGCCCGGGCCGCGCAGGAGGCCGACCGGGTCGTTGTCTCGATCTTCGTAAACCCGACGCAGTTCGGCGACCCCCACGACCTGGAAACCTACCCCCGCGACACCGAACGCGACCTCGCGATGCTGCGGGAGGCCGGGGTCGACGCGGTCTTCCTGCCGGGTGTCAAGGACATCTACCCCGAGGGCTCCGAAACGATCGTCGAGACGATGCGCCTTGCCAACGTGCTGCACGGCGAGGTGCGCGAAGGCCACTTTCGCGGCGTGGCGACGGTGGTGACCAAGCTCTTCAACATCGTGCAGCCCGACCTCGCCTGTTTCGGCGAGAAGGATTACCAGCAGTTGCAGGTCATCCGCACGATGGTCCGCGACCTGCATTTCCCGCTGCGCGTTATCGGCTGCCCCACGGTGCGTGAAGCCGACGGGTTGGCGATGTCGTCGCGCAATGTCAAACTCGACCCCGAGGACCGCGTTGCGGCGCTGGTATTGAACCGCGCACTCGACCGCGCCCAGGAGATGGCATCCGCCGGCGCGACTGTCGAGGAGATCCAGGCCGAAGTCACGGGGATGATTCAGGCCGAACCACGCTCGCATCTTCGCGCGGTGGATGTGACCGAGGCCGTCACCCTGCGCCCCGTCTCGGGAAAGCCCTCGGGACCGCTGGCCCTGATGCTCTCCGCCGACTTCGGCGGCGTGCTGCTGATCGACCAGAGGGAGATCTTTCCGTGAGCGTCCAGAAACCCGTCCGGCGCATGAGCGTCCCGCAGATCATGGCCCGTAAGGGCGGCGACCCCATCGTATCGCTCACCTCTTACCACGCCCATACCGCCGCAATCGTCGACCGCCACGCCGATTTCATCCTGGTCGGCGACAGCCTCGGCATGGTGATGCACGGCATGGACAGCACTCTCGGCGTGACGGTGGACATGATGATCACCCACGGGCGCGCTGTGGTGCGCGGCAGTCAGCGCGCCCTGGTGGTCGTCGACATGCCCTTCGGCTCCTACGAGGAAAGCCCCTCGGCCGCCTTTCGCAACGCCGCGCGGATCATGCAGGAAACCGGCTGCGGCGCGGTCAAGCTGGAGGGCGGCGCCCGCATGGCCGAGACCATCCGCTTCCTGACCGAGCGCGGCATCCCGGTAATGGGCCACATCGGCCTCACCCCGCAGTCGAGCAACGTGATGGGCGGCTTCAAGACGCAAGGACGCGACGGCGAGAGCTGGCCGCGCCACGAGGCCGATGCGGTGGCGGTGGCCGAGGCCGGCGCCTTTGCCGTGGTGCTCGAAGGCATGGTCGAGCCGCTCGCGGCCCGGATCACCGGCATGATCCCGATCCCCACCATCGGGATCGGCGCCAGCGCCCGATGCGACGGCCAGATCCTGGTGCTGGAGGACATGCTCGGCCTCAACCCGCGGCCGCCGAAATTCGTGAAGGTCTATGGCGACCTCGGCGACCGGATCGAAACGGCGGTCCGTGACTACGCCGAGGAGGTCCGCAACCGCAGCTTCCCCGGCGACGACGAGGTCTATCGCTGACCGCTCAGGCCCTGCCCCGCTCTTCTTGGCAAAAATACCCCATGGCGCGGCTGGGTCACCCGTTGCCTGTCCAGGGTGATCGAACGCCCTCAACCACATCACGCCTCTTGCCAAACCGCAGCGGACACGGCAGGAACACAGCATGAACATGCACGCGCTCGAATTTGTTGGAACACGCCTGTGCGCGCTCTCCTCGGGTGCGCTCTGGTGGCCGGAAAGGCGGCTGCTCTGCGTCTCCGACCTCCACCTGGGGAAATCGGAACGAATGGCGCGGCGCGGCGGCGGCCTCCTGCCCCCCTACGACAGCCGGGACACGCTCCAGAGGCTGGATGCAGAGGTTGCGCGGCTGGACCCCGCGACAGTGGTCTGCCTCGGCGACAGCTTCGACGACCTCGCGGCGGCCGGTGCCCTTGAGGAAGACGCCCGCCTCTGGCTGACCAGGCTTGCGTCGGGCCGAGACTGGATCTGGATTGAGGGCAACCACGACCCGGGCCCGCCGGGCCTGGGCGGTCGCCACGCCCCGGAACTGCACCTCGGCCCGCTCCGGTTCCGCCACATCGCAGAAACCACGGCGGAGGCCGGCGAGATCTCGGGGCACTACCACCCCAAGGCCGCGCTTGACGCGCGGGGAAAGCGCGTGCGGCGCGCCTGTTTCCTGACCGACGGTGCAAGGCTGATCCTCCCCGCCTTCGGAACTTACACCGGCGGGCTCGATGTCACCGCGCCGGAACTGCGCGCGCTGCTGGGCCCGAACGCCCGCGCCATCCTGACCGGCCCCACCCAGGTCTGCGTACCGGTCGGCTGATCCCAGAAGCTCCCGCCCGAGAGGCGTCACATCGATAGATGTGCCACTCCCGGTTGGGCCGGGCCGCGCATTGCATGCGCGGCGCCTCCGGCGGGGATATGTGTGGACAGAAGACGGCCGACGCGGAACAGTCCATCAATCGGAAAGAATGGAGAAGAAGTCGCCATGAGCGAGGTGGCCCCCGCACTCGAAAGTAAACTGCGCCGGAGCTTCGAGGCGCAAAGCCTCATGGCGACCTTCGGGGCGGAGATGCGTCGCATCGAACCGGGCGAGGTCGAACTCGCGGCCCCCATCCTCGCTGGCGCACGGCAGCAGCATGGCTTCGGTCACGCCGGTCTGACCTTCGCGCTTGGCGATACGGCGGCGGGCTATGCGGCCCTCTCCCTCATGCCGGACGTGGCCGAAGTGCTGACCGTCGAGATGAAGATCAACCTTCTGTCTCCAGTACGGGGAGAGCGCCTGCTGGCCATCGGGCGTGTGGTGAAGCCCGGACGGCGGATCCACGTCGTCACGGCCGAGGTCTTCGAGGAGAACGAGGGATCCCGCCGTCCCGTCGCGCTGCTGCAAGGCACGATGATCCCGGCCTGAGTTGACGGCGCACGCGTCAGCGTGCGCCCGGCCCAACGGTTTCGGGCGCCCGCACGGGCGCCGACACCGGCGGGAGCGCTCCGATCAGGCGGTCAGCCCCTCGGGTTCGGGCAGGCCGTTCGCGCGGCAGCAGGCGGTGACGGTATTGGCCAGAAGGCAGGCGATGGTCATCGGGCCAACCCCGCCCGGCACCGGGGTGATCGCACCCGCCACCTCGACCGCACTGTCAAAATCCACGTCCCCGACGAGGCGCGACTTGCCGTCATCCTTCGGGACGCGGTTGATGCCAACGTCGATCACCGTGGCACCCGGCTTGATCCAGTCGCCGGGGATCATCCGCGGCCGTCCCACGGCGGCCACGACGATGTCGGCCCGGCGCACCACCTCCGGCAGGTTCCTCGTGCGGCTGTGGGCGATGGTCACGGTGCAGCTCTCGCCGAGCAGCAGCTGCGCCATGGGCTTGCCGACAATGTTGGAGCGCCCGACCACCACCGCGTCCATGCCGGAAAGCGAGCCGTGATGGGCGCGGAGCATCATCAGGCATCCGAGCGGCGTGCAGGGCACCATCGATTTCTGCCCGGTTCCCAGCAGCCCGACGTTCGAGATGTGAAAGCCGTCCACGTCCTTCGCCGGATCGATGGCGTTTATCACCAACTCGGCATTCACATGCTCCGGCAGCGGCAGCTGCACGAGAATGCCATGGATCGACGGGTCGGCGTTGAGGGTCTCGACCAAGGCGAGGATCTCAGCCTCGGAAGCCGTGTCGGGCAGCCGGTGCTCGACCGAGAGCATCCCGGCCTCCTTGGTCTGCTTGCCCTTGTTGCGGACATAGACCTGGCTGGCCGGATCCTCCCCGACGAGAACGACGGCAAGGCCCGGGGTCAGCCCGTGATCCTGCTTCAGGCGCGCCACATGGCCTGCCACCTTCTCGCGTATGCTGGCGGCAAACGCCTTGCCGTCGATGATCTGTGCCGTCATGTGTCTTGCTCCGTCTTGCTCATCATTCCGGTCGTTCCGGGCCTTCAAACGACCGAAACGCTGTCTTCGCCGTCGCATTCATGGCCGGGACGGCATACCGCAGGACACATACTGGAAGCGGCCCGTCGCACAAGCCCGCCCGGGCGGAGAGTTGCCCCTGCCGCCCGCGGAATGCCGGTCACGGGTGCCGTGGCGTTCCGATCCGCTCCAGCGTGCCTATCAAAAGCGAAGGCCCGGAGCGGGGCCTGGTTCCGCGGGACAGAGCTGTCGGCTCAGAACAGGCCCTCGACGTCACCGGCCGCGTTCAGACCGATCTCCTCGGCCGACGGCACGCGCGGCAGTCCGGGCATGGTCATGATTTCCCCGCAGATGACCACCACGAAGCCGGCGCCGGCCGACAGGCGCACCTCCCGAACCGGCACGCCGTGCCCCGTGGGGGCGCCGCGCCGGGTCGGGTCGGTGGAGAAGCTGTACTGCGTCTTGGCCATGCAGATCGGCAGGTGCCCGTAGCCCGCCGCCTCCCACTGGCGGAGCTGGTCGCGGATCTTCTGGTCGGCGAGCACTTCGCGGGCGTGGTAGATCCGCTTGGCGATGGTCTCGATCTTCGCGAACAGCGGCATCTCGTCGGGATAGAGCGGCGCGAACTGCGCGCGGCCGGAATCGGCGATCTCCGCCACCCGCGTCGCCAGCGCCTCGGTTCCGGCCGAGCCATCGGCCCAGTGCGTGCAGAGGATCGCCTCGGAGCCCTGCGCCTCCACATAGGCACGCACCGCCGCGATCTCCGCCTCTGTGTCGGAGGTGAAATGGTTGATCGCGACCACCACCGGCACGCCGAAGGATTTCACGTTGGCGATGTGGCGGCCGAGGTTGGGGCAGCCGGCCTCCACCGCGGCGACGTTCTCCGCCCCAAGGTCGGCCCGCGCCACGCCGCCGTTCATCTTGAGCGCGCGGATCGTGGCGACGATCACCACGGCGGCGGGCGCAATGCCAGCCTTGCGGCACTTGATGTTCATGAATTTCTCTGCCCCGAGGTCGGCCCCGAAGCCTGCCTCCGTCACGACGTAATCTGCGAGTTTCAGGGCGGTGCGCGTGGCGATCACGGAGTTGCAGCCATGGGCGATGTTGGCGAAAGGACCGCCATGGACGAAGGCCGGGTTGTTCTCCAGCGTCTGCACGAGGTTGGGTTGCATCGCGTCCCTGAGCAGGACGGTCATGGCGCCGTCGGCCTTCAGGTCGCGGCAGTAGATCGGGCTGCGGTCGCGGCGATAGGCGACGATGATGTTGCCCAGCCTCTCCTGCAGGTCCTCAAGGTCGGCCGCAAGGCAGAGGCAGGCCATGACCTCGGAGGCCACGGTGATGTCGAAGCCGGTCTGCCGCGGAAAGCCGTTCGAGACGCCGCCGAGCGAGGTGACGATGTCCCGCAGGGCGCGGTCGTTCATGTCGAGCACCCGGCGCCAGGTGACCCGGCGCTCGTCGATCTCCAGCGCATTGCCCCAGTAGATGTGATTGTCGATCATCGCCGCCAGCAGGTTGTGGGCGCTGGTGATGGCGTGGAAATCGCCGGTGAAATGAAGGTTCATGTCCTCCATCGGCACCACCTGCGCGTGCCCGCCGCCGGCCGCGCCGCCCTTCATGCCGAAGCACGGTCCGAGGCTCGCCTCGCGGATGCAGATCGCGGCCTTGCGGCCGATCCGGTTCAGCCCGTCGCCCAGGCCGACGGTCGTGGTCGTCTTGCCCTCGCCCGCCGGGGTCGGGTTGATGGCAGTGACGAGGATCAGCTTGCCGTCGGGGCGCTCTCCAAGCGAACGGATGAACGCCTGTCCGACCTTGGCCTTGTCGTGGCCATAGGGAATCAGCGCCTCGGTCGGAATGCCGAGCCTTTCGCCGACCTCCTGAATCGGCTTCTTGCGGGCCGCGCGCGCGATCTCGATGTCGGATTTCTGGTTCATGGTTGTCCTCCCTGCCGGCGGAAACCGCCACTCCTCCATTCGCTGATAGCCCCGGAACGCGACCAAAGGAGGAACCATTCCGACATTTCGCCTCCCGCCAGCGGCGAATGCGTACCGGCACGGGACACAAAGAAGAAACCCCGGGCGCAGAGGCTCCGGGGCTTCTGGGTTCGTTGGCGTGCGCTGCCGTCCACGGTTCAGACCGTGGGATCGGGCTCCAGGTCCGGATCGGGATCCGTTTTCGGCGCCTTGGGCTTGGTCTTCGGAATGGCGGTGATCGACGGCGTGCTGCCGCTGTCGGCGTGGCTGTCGTCATCGTCGCCGCGATTGAGCGGCTCGCCATTGATCACCTTCTGGATCTCGGGCCCGGTCAGGGTCTCGTATTCCAGAAGGCCCTGCGCGAGGTTCTCGAGGTCCTGATGCTTTTCGGTCAGGATCTGCTTGGCCCGCTCGTAGCCCTCGTCGACCAGCCGGCGCACTTCCTCGTCGATCCGCTCCTGCGTCTCGGGCGAGGCATTGGCCGCGGCCTGGTAGTTGCCGAGATACGATTGTTGCTCGTTGGCATAATCGATGTAGCCGAGGTTGTCCGACATGCCGAACTGGGTCACCATCGCACGGGCGATCTTGGTCACCTGCTGGATGTCTGACGCCGCACCGGAGGTCACGTTCTCCTTGCCGAAGATCAGTTCTTCGGCGACGCGCCCGCCCATCGCCATGGCGATCTTGGACTTGTACTTGGTGTAGCTCACCGACAGCTGGTCGCGCTCCGGCAGCGACAGCACGAGGCCGAGCGCACGGCCACGCGGGATGATCGTCGCCTTGTGGATCGGATCATGCTGCGGGACGTTGAGGCCGACAACTGCGTGACCGGCTTCGTGATAGGCGGTCAGCTTCTTCTCGTCCTCGGTCATGACCATGGAGCGGCGTTCCGCGCCCATCATGACCTTGTCCTTGGCGTTCTCGAAATCCTCCATCGTGACGAACCGGCGGCCGACACGGGCAGCCATCAGCGCCGCCTCGTTCACGAGGTTGGCAAGATCAGCCCCCGAGAAGCCGGGCGTGCCGCGGGCGATGATGCGAAGGTCCACGTCGGGGCCCAAAGGCACCTTGCGGGCATGAACGCCGAGGATCTTTTCGCGGCCCTTGATGTCAGGGTTCGGCACCTGCACCTGGCGGTCGAAACGGCCGGGGCGCAGCAGCGCCGGGTCGAGCACGTCGGGGCGGTTGGTGGCCGCGACGATGATGATGCCCTCGTTGGCCTCGAAACCGTCCATCTCCACGAGGAGCTGGTTCAGCGTCTGCTCGCGCTCGTCGTTGCCGCCGCCATAGCCGACGCCACGGGAGCGACCGACGGCGTCGATCTCGTCGATGAAGACGATGCAGGGCGCGTTCTTCTTGGCCTGTTCGAACATGTCGCGCACGCGGGAGGCACCGACACCCACGAACATCTCGACGAAGTCGGAGCCGGAAATGGTGAAGAAGGGCACGCCCGCCTCGCCGGCGATCGCACGCGCCAGCAGGGTCTTACCGGTACCCGGAGGGCCGACCAGCAGCGCACCTTTCGGGATCTTGCCGCCGAGACGCGAGAACTTCTGCGGATTGCGCAGGAACTCGACGATCTCCTCGAGCTCTTCCTTGGCCTCGTCGATGCCCGCGACGTCGTCGAAGGTCACGCGGCCGGACTTTTCCGTCAGCAGCTTGGCCTTGGACTTGCCGAAGCCCATCGCGCCGCCACGGCCACCGCCCTGCATACGGTTCATCAGGAAAATCCAGATGCCGATCAGGATGATAAAGGGCAGCAGAGTGCCGATATAGGCCAGCAGACCGTTCTGCTGTTGCGGCTCGACGTTCACCTCGACGCCCTCGCCGATCAGGCGATCGGCCAGGTCCGTGCCTTCGGGGATCACCGAGGAATAGACGTTTCCGTCCGTGCTTCGGATCCGGACGCGTTCGCCGTCGATCGTGACCGACGAAACGGTCCCGTCATCAACCTGCTGAATGAATTCGGAAAAACTCAACGTGCGGGTCGCCATAGTGCTCTGGCCACCGCTGAAGAGGTTGAAAAGCGCCAGGATCAGCAAAAACAGAACGACCCAGAAGGCGATATTACGGGCATTTCCCACGGGGGTGCGACTCCTCAATCAGGCCTGCAGCGCGTGCAAACCGGGTTCTCCCTAAGATAGTGGATCGGCGCTGAGGTTCAACGCGATAACCGACGTGAAAGGAAATCGCTTGCAGGTCCCGGATCAGAGGTTGTCGGCGAATGTCGTCTCGACCTCGGCGGCAAAGGCGCAACCCGGCTCGATCAGCGGCGCCGCGACGAGCCGATCGCCGCTCCAGACAGCCGGGCCGGAAAGGCAGGTGCCGCGCGGAAGTCCGGCCTCGCGCCAGGCCGGGCGCTGCAGGATCCCGTGGGGACCGAGGCAGCGCACCTCCATCCCCGGCTCGAAAGGGCCGGTCACGATCCAGCGACCGTCCCACCGCGCCCCCGGGCCTGCAGGCGTGGCACGGGCGGCGGCTTCGGGCTCACGAAAAATTCGGAGCCCCTGCCCGCCGGCGCGCAGGATACAGCCGTGCAGCGTGAGCCCGGCGCGAAGTGCGGTGTCGTCCGACAGGAGATTGGCAAGCTTGGCCGCGCGTGGGGTGTATTCCGCACCGGACACCCAGCGAAGAGCCGCGTTCAGGAAACGGCGGGCGAATTCGTCGGCAAGGCAGGCGAAGGCGTCCGGCGCGACCAGAATGTCGCCGGCGACGATGCGGCAATGGTCGCGGATGAAGGCCCGCAGCAAAGCGTCGAGCCCCTCCCGAGTGCTGCGGAGATTCTCGACACTCCGCGCCAACGCCTCCGGCGTGACGCCAAGCGGCGGCAACAGTTCCAGCGCCTGCCGGACCCGGACCCGCGCGAACCGAGTGTCCTCGTTCGACGGGTCCTCGACCCAGTCGATCCCGCGGCCGGTGAGGTAAACGCGCAGCTCCGCTCGGCTCTCCTCCAGCAGCGGTCGCAGGAAGGGCGCGCCGTCGCGGCGGAACGCGGGGCGCATCCCCGACAACCCGTCCAGCCCCGCCCCACGGGCGAGTCCCAGCACAAGGCATTCCACGTTGTCGTCCCGTGTGTGGCCCAGCAGCACGGCGTCGAGCCGGCGTCGCGCCGCCCATGCGGCCAGCAATCCGTAGCGGGCACGTCGCGCGGCATCCTGAAGGTTGCCCTGCGCCTCGCTGCCGCGCCATCGCAGGGTTTCGTGCAGAAGGCCGAGTCCGCGGGCCTCCGAGGCGACCATCGCCGCCTCCTCCGCCGCGGCCGCGCGCAGGCCGTGATCGACGCTCGCCACCTCGGCATGCAGCCCGGCGGCACCCGCCCAGTCGGCGGCAAGATGCATCAGCGCCATGGAATCGCCGCCGCCCGACACCGCCACCCCGATGCAGGATGGCATTGGCGTCGGCAGCAGCGCCTCCATGCGCGTGGCGAAGCGTTCAGAGAGGGTCATCGGCCCGTCAGCGATAGGATTTCGTGCAACGGGCCGGCGGACCGGATGCCCGGGCTCAGGGGCATCCCAGCCCGGAGCGCGATGCCATGGCTTCGGTCGCCTCGGTGCTGCCCGGGAAACGGGTATCGACCTCGCCCAGCGTGATGCAGGCCTCGTTGGTCTGGCCGAGCCGCCCGAGGCTCTGGCCAAGCCGCAAAAGCGCCTGCGGTGCCTGCGCCCCCTGCGGGTCGGCCGAGAAAGAATTGAGATAGGCACGCGCCGCCGGGGCGATCTCGCCCAGCTCGGTCAGCGCATCCCCGTGGTGGAAATGCGCCGAGGCGGTCAGCGGACCGGTGGGGTAGGCCTCGGTAAAGGCCGCAAAGAGGTCTGCGGCGCTGCGAAAGCTACGGTCATCGAGCGCCGCCTTCGCTCGATCGAATTCCGCCTGTTCGGCCATTGCGAGCTGTGCGCCGCCGTTTTTTTCGGATGGCAGCGCCGTCGCTGGCGCCTCGGGCAACGCACCACCGCCGAGGGTTGGCGTGTCGCCGAGCGCACCGATGTCGCAGCCTTCTTCCAGTTCGCAGAGACGGAACTCGAGATCGCCGATGCGGTTGGTGCCGTCGGTGACGATCCGATCGATGCGGAATTCCAGCTCTTCGGACTTGGCGGTCAGCCGCTGCAGCTCGCTCTCGATCACGTTGACCCGGTCCAGCACGGTCGTGGACGGCGCCAGCGCGCCGACCGGACCGGTGGTGGAGAGTTCACGCTTGAGCCCCTGCAATTCAACATAGAGCACCGAAAGCTCCTGGCGGATATCGGCCAGGGTCTGCGAACGATCCTGAGCAAAACCGGTTACAGGAATGGCCGCCGCGAAGACGGCGGCCAGAACGGTCAGGCGCATGCCAGCCTCCTCAGCTTCCGAGCCCGGCCTGCAGCACGGTCACCGCGCGGCGGTTCTGGGCATAGCAGGCCTCTTCGGAGCAGATCTCGATCGGACGCTCCTTGCCGTAGCTCACCGTCTTGAGCCGGGTGCCGGCGACGCCGCGCGACATCAGGTATTCCTGCACCGCGTTGGCGCGACGGGCGCCGAGGGCGAGGTTGTACTCGCGCGTGCCCTGTTCATCGGCATGGCCTTCGATGGTCGCGTTGTAGGCGGTGTTGGTCGACAGCCAGTTGGCCTGCCCGTCCAGCGTGGCGCGGGCTTCGGGCGTCAGTCCCGACTGGTCGACGGGGAACAGGATCCGGTCTCCGACGGCGGCCTGGAAGTAGGCCGGCGAGGAGGGATCGGAGGCGCTGCCGGGCGTAACGCCGGCCCCCGCCCCCGCGCCGCCCGCGCCGTAGCTGTCGGACCCGGAACCGAAACGATCGGGGTTGGTGCAGGCGGACAGGCCGACCGCACCGATGAGAAGAACTGCCTTGATTACGGGGTGGGCCATGATCTTATTCTCCATGACTGCCTGCTGCCTCTGACCTCTCCTAGCACCCTGCCAACGGGTTGGGAACGCCTTGCTGCGAGCGCACAGCAGCGAGAAGTGCATTTTTCGGTGGAAATCCGGCCCGAATTTCGGACCGGAGCGTTTCTGGGGCGCTGATCACGGCAGCAGCGGCGACCATGCCGGGTCCGACGCGGCGCTCGGTGTGGGCACCCGCTTGAGGTTGCGCCCCGAGATGTCGACCGACCACAGGGAGGGTTGCCCGCCGGCGCCCGCGCTCTCGCGGGTGAACATGATCACCCGCCCGTTCGGCGCCCAGGTCGGCCCCTCGTCGAGGAAGGCGCCGGTTAGCAGCCGCTCTTCCGATCCGTCGGTGCGCATCACGCCGATGTGGAACCGGCCCTGGTTCTGCTTGGTGAAGGCGATCAGGTCGCCGCGCGGGGACCAGACCGGCGTGCCGTAACGCCCCTGCCCGAAGGAGATTCGCCGCGGCTCGCCGCCACGTGCCGACATGATGTAGAGCTGCTGGGTGCCGGAACGATCGCTTTCGAAGACGATCTGGCTGCCGTCGGGTGAGAAGCTCGGCGCGGTCTCGATCGCCGGCGTGTTGGTCAGCTGCACCGGCTGGCCACCGATCCGGGTGACGAAGATGTCGGTGTTGCCGCCGACCGAGCGGGAATAGACCACCGTCTGCCCGTCGGGCCCGAAGCGCGGCGCAAAGGTCATCGCCCCCTGCCCGGTGTTCAGCGCCTGCTGCCGCACGTCGCCGACCTGCATCAGGTAGATCTCGGGCTGGCCGGTGGCATAGGAGGTATAGAGCACCCGGTCCCCGGTGGGCGAGAAGCGCGGCGCCAGCACGATCGAGGAACTGTCGGTCAGGTATTGCACGTTGGCGCCGTCGTAATCCATCACCGCCAGCCGCTTCTCGCGGTTGTCCTTTGGGCCGCTCTCGGAGACGAAAACGACACGGCTGTCGAAATAACCGCCCTCTCCGGTGATCCGCGAATAGACTTGGTCTGCCACCTTGTGGGCCAGCCGCCGCCAGGAGGTGGCAGAGCCGCCAAGCCTCAGCCCCTCGCCCAGTTCGCCGCCGGAGAAGACGTCGTAGAGCCGGAACTTCACGCTGACCGAGCCGTTGGCATCCGCCGAGACGGCGCCGGTGATCAGCGCCTGGGCGTTGATCGCCTTCCAGTCCGCATAGGCCACCGGCGCGTCAAAGCTGGTGACCCGGCTGATATGCGCCTCCGCCGGGATCCGGCGGAACAGCCCGGTTCCCTCGAGGTCGGCGGCGATCAGGTTGGAGATGTCGGCAGCAAGCTGGGTCGCGGCCGGCGTCTCGGCCACGAAGGCCGGGAGCGCGAACGGCAGGGGCTCGATCACCCCCTCGGTGATCTCGATCCGCAGCGGTCCCGATTGCGCCGTAATCGGCGTCGCGGGCAGCCCGCCTGCGGAAAGCAGGGCGAGGACAAAGGCAATGGAGCGCAGGAACATCGGTTGGAACCCTTTCTGTCGGGGCTGGAATGCGGGGACCTTGGCGACAAGGCTGCGATGCCCTGGCCGTCGCGGCCGTGTCTCTGGGACGGCGAGCCGGGGCATCAGCGTATCCTCATCTGCTCGGGGTTGAAGGTCATCTCGATCTCGCGCCACTGGCCGAATTTCTCCGGCGGCAGATCATAGCCGCTGCTGCCGCAGCGGATGATCGCGCGGCGCGCGGCCTCGAAGGCGGTTGCGGCCGCGGCATCACTGCCGCCCTCGGCGCTGATCATGCGGATCGAGCCGGTATCGGGTGTGGCGTTCTCGTTCATCCGGACGAAGACGGTGACGGTGACCCGCTGCGCCTCGGAGCTCAGGGAGCCAATGTTCCAGCATTGCTGCACGCCGATACGCAGCGCGTCCTTCTCGCCGGAGGTGAGTGGCGGACCGGTGGGCGCAGTGCCGGTGCCGGCCTCCGCCTCGCCCGCGCCGGAGCCGCCGGAAGGGGCGGCCTCCGCAACGGCGGCGGCGATGGCATCGGCCATGGCATCCTCGGCCGGAGGCTCGGGCGGCGTCTCGGTCGCCGGCTTCGGCGGTGCCGGACGCTCGGGCTGCGCCGGCTGGGCTGCGGGCGTGGGTTCGGGCTGCGGACGGCGCGGCCGGCTCTGCGGGCGCGGCGTGCCGGACGGCGCAAGCGCGACCTGCGCGCCGCCGGATTCCTCCACGGCCTCCGGCACGATCCGCGTCGCGGCCTCCTCGGGCGCGGCGGCGTCCTGCGGCTCGGCCGGGATCTCGGTGGCGGCGCTCTCGTCGGGGCGCACGGCCTCCTGAACCTGCTCGGCGACCTCGGTGTCAGGTTCCGGCGCCGGGGCGGCTTCCGGCGCGATCCGCGGAGCGACGCGGGGCACTGGCGCCACTTCCGGCGCAAGCTCCACCGCCGCCCCTTCGGGCGTTTCGGGAGATACGGGCGCGGGCGGCGCTTCGGGCGTCACCTCGGCCTGTGGAGTCTCGAAGGTCTCGTCGAATTCCGGCGCCGGTTCCGGCGCGTCGGTCGCGGCGGGCTCGGGGGCCTCCGCCGCCTCGGGCGCCGGATCCTCCGCGGGAGGTTCGGGCGCGACCTCTTCCGGGCTCGGCGCTTCGGGCGCGCTCGGCGCGTCGAGGTTCTCCGGAACCTCCGGCGCGGCGCTTCCCGCCGCCAACATGGCGGCGAACTGCTCTCCGGAGACCAGCGTGACCTCGGAGAATTCCATCGGCTCGGGCCGGTCGAACGCAAAAAGGCCGCCGAAAGCCGCCCAGAGGATCAGCCCGACATGCGCAGCGCCCGAGATCTTAACCCCGGTATTCATGAAAGCCGTCTCAGCCATCCTCGCCATCGAAGGTCGGACCGCCGGTGTCTGTCACCAGGCCGATATTCGAAAAGCCGCCGGCATTGAGCGCGCCCATCACCTGGACGACCCGCTCATATGGGATTGCCCCGTCGGCGCGCAGGAACACCTTGTCGTCGGCCCGCTCGGCCGCGACAGCCCTCAGGCGCGAGACCAGCTCGTCCTCGGCGATCTCGGTGGTCATGATCGACAGCTGACCCTCCGCGGTGAGCGTGACGACGAGCGGTTCCTCCTGCTCGTGCGGCAGCGCCTGCGCCGCGGTCTTGGGAAGCTCTACCGGCACGCCGACCGTCAGCAGCGGCGCGGCGACCATGAAGATGATCAGCAGCACCAGCATGACGTCCACGAAGGGCGTGACGTTGATCTCGGACATCGCGGCCGGATGACGCCCAGCCCTGCGACGCCGGCGCGTGCCGCCACCGCCCTGGGATTTGATGACCCCCGCACCCATGGTTCAGGAATCCAGCTGGCGCGACAGGATGGTGGCGAATTCGTCGGCAAAGCTCTCGTAGCCGCCGATGATCCGGTCACTGTCGGAGCTCAGCTTGTTGTAGAAGATCACCGCCGGAATCGCCGCCAGCAGGCCGAGCGCGGTGGCAACGAGCGCCTCCGAGATACCCGGCGCGACGACCGCGAGGTTGGTGTTCTGGGCGATCGCGATTTCCTCGAAGGCGTGCTTGATCCCCCAGACGGTGCCGAAAAGCCCGATGAAGGGCGCCGTGGAGCCGGTGGTTGCCAGGAAGCCGAGGCCACGGTTCAGGCCCTCCGCCTCCTTGGCGATGGCCACGTCCATCGACCGGTCGATCCGCGCCTGTGCGCCGGCGATCAGGCCGCCATCCTCGCGATGCGAGCGGCGCCATTCGATCATTCCGGCAGCAAAGATCCGCTGAGACGCGCTCGTCGGGTCGGTGCCTACCTCGTCGAACAGTTCATCGAGCGGCTCGCCCGACCAGAATTGCGCATCGAAAGCGTCGGATTCGCGGCGCGCGATGCGATACATGATGTGCTTCTGAATGATGATCGCCCAGCCCCAGAAAGAGGCGACGATCAGCATCAGCATCACCAGTTTGACCGTGAATGTCGCGCGGGCAAAAAGCGCCCACATGGAGAAATCCATCTCCGTTGCAAGGGGAAGGGTCGAGGGATCCATACTGCCTGCTCGTGTTACCTGCCGCTCTCTCGGCGGCCGTTCTTGCGCGCGAATCTACCCGGTTTACAGGGGAAACGCCAACACGAAGGCGTGACGGCGACAACATTCCGACACGGAACCGGCACGGCGGGGGGCGCAGTGCGCGGATATCCGCCATGGGAGAGGGCCGAAAACCGGGGGCTCCCGCCCACGCGGCGGCGCGCGGCGCGCTTGCGCGTGGTTGGGGGTGGCAGGCCTTCGGCCTGCTCTCGGCGTCCTGCCTTCTACATCCGCGCCCTGATATCGGCCGGAATCCGCACCGGGCGGCCGTCGGTGGTCATCGTGGCGACCACGACGCGCGCGACGAATAGAACCTGTTCCGCCCGCAGCACCCGCTGCTCCATCACAAAGCTTGCGCCCTTCACCTCGGCCATGCGGGTCTCGACATCCAGAAGGTCGTCCAGGCGTGCTGGCGCAAGATAGTCCGCCTCGACGCGCCGGACCGCGAAGACGATCCCCTGCTCGTCCTTCATTGCGTTCTGATCGACCCCGAGATTTCGGACCCATTCGGACCGGCCACGCTCGATGAACTTGAGATAATTGGCGTAGTAGACGATCCCCGCCATGTCGGTGTCTTCGTAATAGACGCGCAGGGAATGGATATGTGGCATGGACGGTTCCGGGATCTGACGGGTCGGGGCTACGCCGATGCCGTCCGGCCTGCAAGACCGGAGGCGCAATGTCGCCGTCAATCGGCGGCCTGTCCGCCCCTTGCGAACAGGCGCAGCGCGTGGCTCGGGTCGCTGGCGACCTCCGGCATCAGGGGATCGTAGGCGGCGCGGATCACGCCGGCAATTTCCGGCCGCAAAACAGCCTGCCCGTCCGGCGTGACGGCAAGCGGCGAGCGGTCCCGGAACGCGCGGTCCGACCAGAGCAGGATCGAGCGCACCATCTGCGCCAGCGCGAGGTCCGCCGCCGGCACCTCGGACAGGTCCGCGTTCATCCGCAGAAAGACGAAGCAGGCCCGGATCGCTCCGTTCTCCTCAAATCGGTAAATCCGGTACTGGTTGGCGCCCGACGCAACGAGCCGTTCGACCATCTCGGTCAACCCCGGCACCAACCCACCCAGATCGGGCACCTCCAGAAGTTCCTCCCAGTCGCGGAAGAAGAACACCATGAGATTAGCGCCCATTTCCGGGTCCGTCTCGGCCATCTTGTGGCCCGCCAGCGCAACCACTGCCTCGCAGGCCCCCTTGACCACCGCAAGGGTCGCATCCTCGACGCCGAAGACGATCGGAACGATCGGCCGCCTCCAGCGGGCGCAGAGGTATTGGCCATCCGACCGGGTAAACAAATCCTCGATGTCCTTTGGCGTCATTCGTCGGCCCTTCTCGTCCCGATCAGTTCCTTTCAACCGGGAGGGTGGCCTCCCGCTTTATCTGTCCAAAAATACGCCTACGGGGAGCGCCGCAAGGCGCAGGGCGCAAAATGCCCCCCTTCCATGCGTCGTTGCAGGCTCTCAGTCGAACAGCGCCCCCTGCCCCGGCGGCTGCGGCACGGCCAGGCCAAGGTGCGTCCAGGCCTTCTGAGCCAGCATACGTCCGCGCGGCGTCCTCTGGATGAGACCCTGCTGAAGCAGGTAGGGCTCGATGACCTCTTCCAGCGCGTCCCGGCTCTCGCTCAGCGCGGCCGACAGCGTCTCGACCCCCACTGGCCCGCCACCGTAGTTCTCCGCGATCAGGGAGAGATACCGGCGATCCGCGCCATCCAGCCCGAGCCCGTCGACGCCGAGCCGGGTGAGCGCCTCGTCGGCCAGACTGCGGGTGAGCCGGCCGTCGCCCACGACCAGCGCGAAATCCAGCACCCGGCGCAGCAGGCGTCCGGCGATCCGGGGCGTGCCGCGGGAGCGCGCGGCGATCTCGCGTGTGCCGTCGCGATCGGCCGGCAGGTCCAGCAGCCGGGCGTTTCGGCTGACGATCTCGTGCAGCTCGTCCACCGTGTAGAATTGCAGCCGCGTCGGGATGCCGAATCGATCCCGCAGCGGCGTCGTCAGCAGGCCGAGGCGCGTGGTGGCGCCGACCAGGGTGAAGGGTTGCAACTCGATCCGCACCGTACGCGCCGCAGGCCCCTCCCCGATCACCAGATCGAGTTCGAAATCCTCCATCGCCGGGTAGAGGACTTCCTCCACCACCGGGTTGAGGCGGTGGATCTCGTCGATGAACAGGACGTCCCGGGCCTCGAGATTGGTCAGGATCGCGGCGAGATCGCCGGGCCGGGCGAGGACCGGGCCGGAGGTCATCCGGAAGTTTACCCCGAGCTCACGGGCGACGATCTGGGCGAGGGTCGTCTTGCCGAGGCCCGGGGGGCCGTGGAACAGCGTGTGATCCATCGCCTCGCCCCGGCGCCGGGCGCTCTCGACGAAGACCGAGAGGTTGGCGCGGGCCTCTGCCTGACCGATGAACTCCGACAGCGCCAGAGGGCGCAGGGCGCGGTCTTCGCTGGCATCTCCGGGCTGCTGGTCCGGGCGCAGGATCGGGTCGGGATCGGTCATGCGATGCCCTCGCGAAGCGACGGATGGCGTCGGCGGACGGGGGCTGTCTGCCCGCCGCGCACCCGGGGTGCGCTCCCCCCGAGGATATTTTCGAACAGGTGAAGGGAATGTCCGGTCATGGGCTTATCCCTTCGGAGCAAGCAGTTTGAGGCTAGCGCGGATCAGCTCCGGGGCTCCGGCGTCCGGGGCCTCGCCTAGCGCCTGCGCGACTGCGCCAGCAGCCTCGCCCTGCTGGTAGCCCAGATTGATCAGGGCCGAGAGGGCGTCCGACTGGGCCGCGGGCGACAGGGCGGGCGCGGGTCTCTGCGCGGCGGGCGCACGGGGTGCTGGCGCCGTCGGTTCGGGCTCTATGACCTCGGAGAAAGATCCGGCCATGGCCATCACGGCGGGGGCCTTGTCCTTGAGTTCGTTCACCACCCTCTGCGCGAGCTTGGGCCCGACACCGGGGGCCGCCCGGATCGCCGTCCAGTCGCCAAGGGCGATCGCGCGGCTCGTGCCGTCTGCTCCGAGGGCGCCGAGGATCGCCATGCTGGCCTTGGCGCCAATCCCCTGGACCGAGGTCAGGAGTCGATGCCACTCCTTTTCCTGCAGGCTGGAGAAGCCGAAGAGTTGAAGAAGGTCTTCGCGCACCACGAGGTCGGTATAGAGAGCGGCGAACTCGCCGGTTGCCGGCAGCGACATGAGAGTGCGATCCGACACATAGACGATGTAGCCTACCCCGCCCACGTCGAGCAGGACATGGTCGCTTCCGCGGTAGTCGATGCGCCCGGCCAGCCGCCCGATCATGTCGCCCTCGCGATGGCGGCCTGCAGCCGCCCGGCGGATTGCAGGTGGTGCGCGTGGCAGACCGCGATGGCGAGCGCGTCAGCCGCGTCCGGCCCTGCCAGCTTCACGCCAGGGAAATGCACCCCCATCATGTGGGCAATCTGTTTCTTGTCGGCATGGCCAACGCCCACGATCGCCTTTTTCACCGCATTGGGGGCGTATTCGCCGATCGGCAGGCCGGCCTTTGCGGGCGCCAGCATGGCGATGCCGCGGGCCTGACCGAGCTTGAGCGTGCCGGCGCCATCGCGGTTGACGAAGGTCTGCTCCACCGCGGCCGCCGAAGGGGCGAAGCGAGTGATGATTTCTGTCAGTTGCTCGAAGAGCGAGAGCAGCCTCGCGCCCAGGTCGGTTCCCGCGGAGCAGCACAGCCCGTTGGCGACGTGGGTGAGTCGCGATCCCTCGACCTGGATAACACCCCAGCCGAGCGTCCGAAGCCCCGGATCGATTCCGATGACGCGCATATTGTTGCCCTTCTGCCTCGTTCGCTCGTACGTTTTTTTTCCGACTAGCACGAATAGAGAACATCGACCAGCACACATCGCGGTCGCGGCGTTCGAATATCCCGCCTCCGGTATGCAATCCCCGGGCTTTCGCCGCACGGGAGCGACGGCGGATGCGCCCTTTGCGACATCCCGTGGGGGATCCGGGAAAGCATCTGAAAGAAGGGCCGGAATCCGCCTTTGAGCTATGCGATCCGCGCATGAAAGCTGCGCGAAACGGACATTTGTGCGCGTCCCCGAGAGTCGCTAGCTGCCGTGGATGGGGTGGCGGATTCAACTCGGTTGCCAGCCCACTTATGGAGGAGCGCATGGCCTATTACGAAACCAGCCGAACCGGCGCCCACACCAGTCTTCGCCGCGCGTTCCGGATCCTGCTTGGCGAGATACTGGCCTGGCGCGAGGATGCGGATTCACGCCACAGGCTTGGGCGGCTCTCGGACCGCGAGTTGAGCGATATCGGGCTGAACCGTTCCGATCTCGAGCTGTCGCGCCGGGACGATCTGCGCGGCGCCTAGCCGCTGGCTGGCGGGGCGTCCGGATCCTGTCCGGCGCCCGCTTCGTTCTCACCCTGACCTAATAACGACCCTAGGCCGGCCCAGAGTTTGGACCGGCCCCATTGTGTTGCTCCAGAATGCCAATGGCGCGCGACGAGCGCGTAGTCTCAGCCGAAGAGCGGCGAAACCCAGGTGGCGATCGCCCGGCTCAGCGGATCCACGGCCATTACGAAGCCGCCGATCTGTTCGACGATGCTGCCATCCTTCAGGGCCACGACCTTCGCTGCATAGGTTTCGGTGCCGAGTGCGGCGAGCAGGAAGCCCTTGAAGACAACCATGACCACCAGCACCATCAGGGCTGGCCGAAGGGCGGTACGGCGTTCGCGGCGCTCCTTTTCGCGCGTGTAGTGTGACTGACCGAGAGTGCCGGCGGCTTCGAAGCCGCCGCCGCGCCGGTGGATCTTGTCGATCCTCCGAAGGCGCCCGGAAAACTCTTTCATCTGGGGAGTGCTCATGACAACCCGGAATCCTTCTGTTGGCGCCCCCGCCACAGATCAGAGTAGGGCCAGAATATGGCTCAATTATGGACAGTTAGTCCATTTTCTGAAGACAGAGCGTGGTCCAATCGCCGATTTCTTCGGCCTCGTGAACAATCATGCCCTCGGCGGCATAGGCCTCCACCACTTCGGCGGCCTGTTCGTTCAGCAGGCCACTGAGAATCGCGTAGCCGCCCGGGCGCAGCGCGCCGGCGATTCCGGGCGCGAGCGCGATCAGCGGCGCCTTGAGGATGTTGGCGAAGATCAGCCCGAAAGGCGCGGCCTCGGCCAGCACCGGATGATCGAGCCCGGTGGCCTCGATGCACCGCAGCCGGTCGGACAGGCCGTTCGCCTTCGCATTGGCCTCGGCGACCTCGACCGCGACGGGATCTATATCGGAGGCGAGCATGGTTCCCCGCCAGACGCGGGCGGCCGCCATGGCGAGCACGGCCGTGCCGCATCCGATGTCTGCCACCGGAAGCGGCTCTTCGCCGGCTTCCACCAGCCGGTCCAGCGCCCGCAGGCACCCGAGCGTGGTACCGTGGTGCCCGGTTCCGAAGGCCATCGCGGCCTCGATCAGGAGCGGCGCGGCATCTTCCGGCACCTGGTCGGCATCATGGCTGCCGTAGACGAAGAAGCGGCCGGCGCGAACTGGCGACAGCTCGCGCTTCACCTTGGCGACCCAGTCGACATCCGGCAGTTCGGAAACGGCGAAATCCCGCGCACCGAAGGCCACCGCGAGCAGCGCGAGCCCGGCCGCGTCAGGCGTCTCGATGAAGTAGCCACCAACCTCCCAAAGCCCGGAGCCGTCCTCGATCTCGAAGACGCCGACGCCGGTCGGAACCGGATCGAGACGTTCCATCGCTTCACCAAGAGCCTCCGCCTGCTCCCGGCCCGGCAGCGTCGTCAGGGCGGTGAATGTGGGCATGGCTGGCTCCTCGTGCAGGGGGCGGGTCAGGCGCGGCGCGCACCTGAAAACCGTGATTGGCTGCGGCTAGGGCAGCCGGCGCTCCGGGTCAAGGCCCGCTTCGGCGCATCGCACGGCGTCCGCGCCGAGAAACGCCAGAATGCGGGAGACCAGTTCCTCGACCGGCGGCGTGGAGTTCAGCGTCAGCACCGGGCAGGAGAGTTCACTGGCCCACGTCGTGTGCCGCGCCCGGTTGCGGCCCGGCAGCAACCCGTCGTCATAGGCAGCCGCCCATTCGAGAAAGGCCAGCACCTCCTCCGCCTCGTCCGGGGTGTGCACCCGCGCCCGCTCGCGGGCGCTGAGCCGCGCGAGCCGGCTTTCTGTATCGAGGTCGAGAAAGACGGCAAGCGTGAAGCGATGGTCGATGCCCTCGCTCCAGCTGTCCATGGACCCCGAGAGCACCCAGTCTCGCCGCGGCAGGAAGATCGTCTCCATCAACCGGCGGCGTTCGGGGATCGGGCGCTTGTCACGGAAGGGCGGGTCCGTCGGATACCAGTAGAAATCGTCGGTATCGAAGTGCTGCGACGCCAGGGCCGTCGCAAGCGCGCGGCCGAGCGTCGACGTGCCAGACCCGCTGGCTCCGAATATGTGTATGCGATGCCCCGTCGCCGCCCCCGTGACTTCAGCTTCCGGACGTCACGCCCGTACCCATGGGGCAAGTGACCCCGGTGCCGCCGATTCCGCAATACCCTCCGGGATTCTTCGCAAGATACTGTTGGTGATAATCCTCGGCGAAGTAGAAGACCGGTGCCTCGGCGATCTCGGTGGTGATGGCGCCGCGACCGGAGGCTGACAGCGCCCCCTGGTAGGCATCCCGGCTCGCCCGCGCGCAGTCCAGCTGTTCGGGGGACGTCGCGTAGATAGTGGAGCGATACTGGGTGCCAATGTCGCCGCCCTGCCGCATGCCCTGCGTCGGATCGTGGCTCTCCCAGAACAGGCGCAGGAGGCTGTCGTAGCTCACCACCTTCGGGTCGAACACCACGCGGACGACCTCGGCATGGCCGGTCTTGGCGGTGCAGGTCTCCTCATATGTCGGGTTGGGCGTGGTGCCGCCGGCATAGCCGACCATGGTCGACCAGACGCCTTCGGTCTGCCAGAACAGCCGCTCGGCGCCCCAGAAACAGCCCATGCCGAAGATCGCCGCCTCCATACCCTCGGGCACGTCCACCGTGAGCGGGCGGTCGAAAACGAAATGCGTGGGGGCGGTCGGGATCGGCTCGGCGCGGCCGGGAAGCGCATCCTCGGGCCGGACCATCTCCATCTTGTCGCGCTTGAACAGGAACATGCAGCGTCTCCTTCTGCGGGTTTCCCGGAATATGGGGACGTGCCACGCCCGCGTCCACCTGCATCCCGGGAGCGTGAAGCCTATTCCGCGGGGGCCGCGGCGGGCCGGAGGCGGGACAGGACCGTCTCGTTACCCGGGCGCGGGTGGCGTGGGATCAGCAGCGACAGACCGAGCGAGACGCAGGCCATCGTCGCTGCCAGCACGAACACCGCCTCGGGCGCCTTGAGCCAGAGATAGCCGAGCGCCGCCGGCAGGAAGACCGCGGCAATATGGTTGATCGTGAAGGCGACTGCGGCGGTGGGAGCGATGTCGGCGGGGTGGCTGATCTTCTGGAAATAGGTCTTCAGCGCCAGCGCGAGGCCGAAGAAGATATGGTCGAGCACGTAGAGCGTGGCAGCCAGCGCCACGCCCCAGCCAAACATGTAGATGCCGCCGTAAGCGGCAAAGATCAGCGCCAGCCCGGTGTATTCGAACGCCAGCGCCCGCCTCTCGCCGAACCGCGAAACCACCCAGCCGAAGACCGGCGCGAGGCACATGTTGGCCAGCAGAGTGATCATGAACAGGCCGGTCACCTGGTGGACGTCGAAGCCGAAGCGCTCGACCATCATGAACCCCGCGAAGACGACGAAGATCTGCCGCCGCGCCCCGGCCATGAACTGCAGCGCATAGTACAGCCAGTAGCGGCGGCGCAGGACGAACTTCTTCACCTGCGGCGTGGGCGACTCGAACTGCGGGTAGAGCGCGAGGCAGAGCAGCGCCACCGTGGCCGTGATCAGGCCGGCGGTCATGTAGACGGTGTTGTAGTCCAGGTCGAAGGCGCGCCAGGTCATCACGATCAGCCCGTAGGCCACGAGCGTTGCCGCCGATCCGGTGGCCATCAGCCAGCCGAGCACCTTGGGCGCGCGCTCCTTGTCGAGCCACTGGAGCTGCAGCGACTGGTTGACCGTCTCGTAGTAATGGAAGCCGATCGAGCTGAGCATGGTGATCGTCAGGATCCCGCCCAGCGTCGGAAACCACGCGGTCAAGGCGGTGGCAACCCCGAGGAGCAGCAGCGACACCAGGCCGAGCACCTGCTCGCGCATCACCCGGATCAGCGCGATCACCCCGATGGCGAGAAAGCCGGGGATCTCCCGCACCGTGTGCAGCCAGCCGATATCGGAGCCGTCGAAATTGGCGACTTCGATGACGAAATTGTTCAGCAGCGCCGACCAGGTCGCAAAGGCGATGGGCATCGCCGCGGCCATCACGAAGAGCAACGTCATGGGACGTCGCCAGAACGGCAGGCTCTGCACCTCGATGAGCGATGTGGTTTGCATGCTCTGCCTCTATCGCTCGCTCCCGGCCTTGGGAAGAAAAATCACCTTGCAGAACCGCACATGCCTCCGCAGCCAATTGGCGCACGCCGGGGAATGATGCCGGCTCTGCCGGAAGGAGATCCGCCAGCGTCCGCCGCCTGATCTGGATCAAGGCGCAGCGGCTTCCCCTGAGGCAGGTATCATGCACACATTTGAATAGGACGCGCACAGGGGACACACATGGACTTTCTGGCAATCGTCGAACGGATCGGGGAGGCGCCGACCGCGGCGCTCTTTGGTCTCGTGACAGGCATGATCTTCGGCATCGCCGCGCAACGCTCCGACTTCTGCCTACGGGCGGCCACGGTGGAATTCGCCCGTGGCCGGCTCGGGCCGCGGATGTCGATCTGGCTTCTGACCTTCTCGACCGCGATGGTCTGGGTCCAGGCGGCGCAGATGGCGGGGCTGATGCGTGCGGAGGATGCGCGTATGATGGCGGTGCCCGGCACCTGGTCCGGCGCGATCATCGGCGGCCTGCTGTTCGGCATGGGCATGGTGCTGGCGCGCGGCTGCTCGGGGCGGCTGCTTGTGCTGGCGGCGACGGGCAATCTCCGCGCGCTGGTCTCCGGCCTGGTCTTTGCCGTCGTGGCGCAGATGACCCTGCATGGCGCGCTGTCGCCACTCCGGGACGGACTCTCCTCGCTCTGGATCACCGAGGGCGGGCGCAATGTCGATCTTCTGGCGGCGCTGCACCTGCCGGTCTCTGGCGGGCTCGTGCTCGGGCTTGTCCTCGCGGCGCTCGCGATCGTCCTGTCGATCCGCAACGAGCTCGGGATCACCAAGCTCTTCATGGCCTCCGGCGTCGGCTTCGCCGTGGCGGTGGGCTGGGTGCTGACCTTCGGGCTGAGCCAGGTGGCCTTCGAACCGATCCAGATCGAGAGCGCCACCTTCACCGGCCCCTCGGCAAACACGCTGATGTTCTTCCTGCTGCCGGACACCGTGCTGCAATTCGACATCGGGCTGGTGCCCGGAGTGTTCCTGGGAGCGTTCATCGCCGCCTCGCTGGCGCGGGAAGTGAAGTTCCAAGGGTTCGAGGGCGCCGGCAATATGCAGCGCGCCATGATCGGGGCCGCGGCCATGGGGTTTGGCGGGATGCTTGCCGGCGGCTGCGCCATCGGAGCGGGCGTCACCGGGACCTCGATCTTTGTCGGAACCGCCTGGCTGGCGCTCACCTTCATGTGGGTCGGCGCGGTGGCAACCGACTACCTGGTCGACCAGAAGGGCGGCGCGGCCGTCCCGGCCTGAGGCAGAATGGGGAAGTCGGGAATGGGGGGCTGTCTGCCCCCCGCGCCTTCCGGGCGAGCCCGGAAGGCTCCCCCCGAGCATATTTCGAAACAGGAGAAATGAACGGGTCGGTCAGAGGAAGCTTTGCGGATCGATATCGACCGCGATGCGCATGTTGTTCGGCGGCCTGAACTGCGCCAGCCAGCGCGCGAGCGCAGCCTGCAGCGGGGCCTCCTTGCGGGCCTTGACCAGCAGGCGAACCCGGTGGCGGCCGCGGATCCGGGCGATGGGCGCAGGGGCCGGGCCGAAGAGCTGTGCCCCGATCTCGCGCAATGGGCCGTCGCGGCGGGCCATCTCGCCACCGAGATCAAAGACCTGCGCCACGTCGGGCGAGGACAGCACGATCCCCGCCATGCGGCCGAAGGGCGGCACCCCGGCCGCCCGCCGTTCCTCGCACTCGGCCCGCCAGAAGGTTTCCTCGTCGCCGGCGAGGATGGCGCGGATCACCGGGTGGTCGGGCTGGTAGGTCTGCAGCATGGCCACGCCGCGCCGGTCCGCCGTGCGCCCGGCGCGGCCGGCAACCTGGCGGACCAGCTGGAAGGTGCGTTCGGCAGCCCGAAGATCCGAACCCTGCAGGCCGAGATCGGCGTCGATCACGCCGACCAGGGTGAGCAGCGGAAAGTTGTGGCCCTTGGCCACGAGCTGCGTGCCGATGACGATGTCGGCAGCGCCCGAGGCGATCTCCTCGATCTTGGCCTTCAATGCACGGGCGGACCCGAAGAGATCCGACGAGAGCACTGCGATCCGGGCCTCCGGGAACAGGCTCACCACCTCCTCCGCGAGCCTTTCAACCCCCGGCCCGACAGGCGCAAGCCGCCCTTCGACCTCGCAGGAGGGGCAGACCTCCGGCAGCGGCCGTGTCTCGCCGCACTGATGGCAGACCAGCCGCTTCTGGAAGCGGTGCTCGACCATGCGCGCGTCGCATTGCGTGCAGCCGATCTGGTGCCCGCAGGCCCGGCAGATCGTCACCGGGGCATAGCCGCGGCGATTGAGGAACAGCAGCGACTGCTCGCCCTCGGCGATCCGGGCCTCCACGGCCTGCGCCAGGCGCGGCGAGATCCAGCGGCCGGCGGGCAGCTTGTCGAGCCGCATGTCGATCGCCTTCATCTCGGGCAGTTCCGCCGCGCCGAAGCGGGAGCCGAGCTCCAGCCGGGCGTATTTCCCGGCCTCGGCATTGGCCCAGCTTTCCAGCGAGGGGGTGGCGGAGGCCAGCACCACCTGCGCGGAGCAGATCGAGGCCCGCAGAACCGCCATGTCGCGGGCATTGTAGAGCACGCCGTCCTCCTGCTTGTAGGAGGTGTCGTGTTCCTCGTCGACGACGATCAGGCCGAGGTCCTGGAACGGCAGGAACAGGGCGGAGCGCGCGCCGACGACGAGCTGCGCGCCGCCGCGGGCGATCATGCGCCAGGTCCGCCGCCGCTCGGTCATGGTGACGCCGGAGTGCCATTCGGCGGGACGGGCGCCGAAGCGGGCGTCGACGCGGGCGAGAAACTCGCCGGTCAGCGCGATCTCCGGCAGCAGCACCAGCGCCTGCCGCCCCCGGGCCAGGCATTCGGCGACGGCCTCGAGATAGACCTCGGTCTTGCCGGAGCCGGTCACGCCCTTGAGCAACGTCGTGCCGTAGCGCCTGGTGCGAACGGAGGCGCGCAGGGAGCCGGCAACCTCGGACTGCGCCTCGCTCAGCGCCAGGCCCTTCCGGTCGGGATCTATACGCGGGAACGGCAGGTCGCGTGGCGTATCCTGCTCGGACACCACGCCCTGTTTGACCAAACCCTTGATCACGCTGGTTGTCACGCCGGCCTGGGCGGAAAGCTCCGTCATGGTGAAGGCAAGCCCGCCGTATTCCTCGAGCACCTCCAGCACCCGGCGCCGGGCATCGGTCATCCGGTCCGGCTGGCCCTCGCCGAGCCGGTAGATCCGCCGCATCGAAGGCGGATCGCTCAGGCCAGGCGCGCGGGTCGCGAGCCGCAGCATCGCGGGCATGGGGGTCAGGGTGTAATCGGCGACGCGACCCAGGAACTCGCGCATTTCTTCGCGCATCGGCGGCACGTCGAGCACCCTGTCGATGGCCCGCAGGCGGGACGGATCGAAGCCCCCCTGCCCCGGCCCCCAGACCACGCCGGGCACCTTGCGCGGGCCCAGCGGAACCTCGACGAAACTGCCGGTGACGCAGCCGCCTTCCGGCGCGGCATAATCGAGAAGCCGATCGATCGGCTGGGTTGTCAGAACGGCAACCGGCTGGCCCTTCGCATACCCGGGCTCGACTTCCATTCCATCATGCTCCCGACTGCATCTGGCGCGAACGGGCACCGGATCGGCCCGTTCCGCGGCCCGACCGGGGTAGCCCAGATGATCGAGGGTCGGCAAGGGCGGCTGGCGCGAGGTCGCTCGGCCTGATACCCTCAGGGCGGGACTCCCGCGCGCCCGGTGATTGGGATAACAGGGGCGCGACTCGCATGCGAAGCCCCAGAGGAGACACAGCATGAAATTCTTCGTTGATACCGCGGAAGTCGAAGCCATCGCCGAACTGAACGATCTCGGCATGGTCGATGGCGTGACCACCAACCCTTCGCTGATCATGAAATCCGGCCGGGACATCAAGGAAGTCACGAAAGAGATCTGCGACATGATCGACGGCCCCGTGTCGGCCGAGACCGTGGCGCTGGACGCAGAGGGCATGATCGCCGAGGGTCGCGAGCTGGCCAAGATTGCCGACAACATCGCGATCAAGGTGCCGCTGACCTGGGACGGCCTTAAGGCCTGCAAGGTCCTGTCCGACGAGGGCCGGATGGTCAACGTGACGCTCTGCTTCTCGGCGAACCAGGCGCTGCTGGCGGCCAAGGCCGGCGCGACCTTCATCTCGCCCTTCATCGGACGGCTGGATGATCTCGCCATCGACGGCATGGAGCTGATCGCCGAGATCCGCGCCATCTATGACAACTACGACTTCTCGACCGAAATCCTCGCGGCCTCGATCCGCTCGATCAACCACATGAAGGAGGCCGCCCTGATCGGCGCCGACGTGGCAACGGCCCCGCCGGGCGTGATCAAGGCGATGGCGGGCCACGCGCTCACCGACAAGGGGCTCGACGCCTTCATGAAGGACTGGGCGAAGACCGGTCAGAAGATCCTCTGATCACCCGCCCACCGGCGGCTCCGGCCGCCGGATCTGCCCGAACGACCACTTGAGAGCGGGGCATCCACGCCCCGCCTCGCCTCCCACGACATGGCCCGAAGGGACAGGCGCGCGTGCCACCGATGTGTGGCGATCGGGCCGCGCCCGAAAGGCGATCGCGCCATATCCGGCGCAGCAGGCTGGACCGGCGCCGGATCACCGGTGCAGAAAGATGTCGGAGAATTCTGATGGCTCGTGTAGATTTGCCGGGCGAAGTTGAAGTGAACGGGACAGGCATGAACGAAGTGGCGGTGGACCTGGACGAGATGCGCGAGAAGATTCTTTCCGAGCCGGACGTGATCCTGGACGATCGCGACATCATGCGGGCTCTGATCGCGGCCAACGAGAAATCCCTTGGCACCAACATCGTCGACCTGCGCGGCATCGCCATGGAACGGCTCGAAAGCCGGCTGGACCGGCTCGAGGACACCCACCGGTCTGTCATCGCCGCCGCCTATGACAACCTGGCCGGCACCAACCAGATCCACCGCGCGATCCTGACCATGCTGGACCCGGTGACCTTCGAGGGGTTCCTTAAGGGCCTGGGCAGCGACGTGGCCGCGATCCTGCGGGTCGACTGCATCCGCCTGGTGCTCGAATCGCCGGCCAATGCCGAGGGCGATGTCGCCATCCGCAAGCTCGGCGACGTGCTGAACGTGGTGAAGCCCGGCTATATCCAGGACTACGTCACCCATGGCCGAGAAGGCGCGCCCGTGCGCCCCGTGACCCTGCGCCAGCTGCGCCCGGAATCCGAAGGGCTCTATGGCGAGGCGGCGAACTGGATCAATTCCGAGGCGCTGCTGCTGCTCGACTTCGGCGAGGGCCGCCAGCCCGGGATGCTGGCGCTCGGCGCCGAGGATCCGCACCAGTTCCGCCCCAACCAGGCGACCGACCTGCTGGCCTTCTTCGCCGGGGTCTTCGAACGCCAGATGCGGCGTTGGCTGAGCTGATCCGGATTTCCCAAGGCCTTGCCGACGCCCTCGCGCGCTGGCTGGAGCATCTGCGGGCGATCGACGGCGCGGCCGGCGCGACGCTCACGGCGTACCAGCGGGACGTTCAGGGCTTTCTTGCCTTCATGACCGAGCACCAGGGCGAGAGCCTTGGCGAGGCGGCGCTGGCGCGCCTTCGGGTCACCGACATGCGGGCCTGGATGGCGCATGAGCGGGCGCGCGGCGTCTCGGCCCGGTCGCTGGCCCGCGCGCTCTCGGCGGTCAAGAACTTCGCCGGCTGGATGGCGGAGCGGGACGGGTTCGACGCCACAGCGATCCTCGCCGCGCGCGCCCCGAAGTACCGCCGCCGCCTGCCCCGCCCGCTGAGCGAGGACGCCGCGAAGGCGGTGATCAGCACCGTGGAACTCCAGTCGGACGAGCCCTGGATCGCCGCCCGCGACACCGCCGTCATCACACTGCTCTACGGCTGCGGCCTGCGGATATCGGAAGCGCTCGGGCTGACCGCGGATGTCCTGCCGATGGGCGACAGCCTGCGCATTCGCGGCAAGGGCGGCAAGGAGCGGATGGTGCCCGTTCTGCCCGCGGCACGGGAGGCGGTTCAGGTCTATGTCGATCTCTGCCCGATCCAGCTGGCGCCCGGCGCGCCGCTGTTTCGCGGCAAACGCGGCGGCGCGCTGAACCCGCGACTGATCGCCAAGGCCATGGAACGGACGCGGATGCAGCTCGGCCTGCCCGCCTCGGCCACGCCCCATGCGCTGCGCCATAGCTTCGCCACGCATCTGTTGAGCGCAGGCGGCGACCTGCGGGCGATCCAGGAGCTGCTCGGCCACGCCTCGCTCGCCACGACCCAGGCCTATACCGCCGTCGACACCGCGCGCCTCATGGAAGTCTACCAGAGCGCCCACCCCAGGGCCTGAAGCCGGCCGAATGACCAGACAGACGCGCGGGGGCATTTCATCCTGCGGGGAATTGTCTAGAGTGCAGGAAAGCCACGGCCCAGCCCATTCCGAAAGAGCCCGATGAAGCCAGAGCACCGCGCCTATTCCGTCCACCTCCTGACCGCGACTGGTGCCGTCCTCGCGATGCTCGCCCTGCTGTCGGCGGTGAGCTACGACTGGCCGATGATGTTCCTCTGGCTGGTTGTCGCCTTTGCCGTGGACGGCATCGACGGCCCGCTGGCACGCAAGTACGACGTGCTGAACCTTGCCCCTCGGGTCGACGGCGCGCTGCTCGACCTCATCATCGACTACCTCACCTACGTCTTCATCCCGGCTTTCGCGCTGCATGCCTCCGGGCTGATGCCGGGCTGGCCGGGCTGGGTGGCGCTGGTGATCATCACCTTCGCCAGCGCACTCTATTTCGCGGACACCCGGATGAAGACCGAGGACAAGTCCTTCTCCGGATTTCCGGGCTGCTGGAACATGGTGGTCATCGTGATCTTCGCCATCTCACCGCCGGCCTGGGTGGTGCTGCCGGCGGTGGTGCTGCTGGCTGGAGCGATGTTCGTCGACCTCCGCTTCATTCACCCCGTCCGGACCCGCCGCTGGCGGATGATCTCGCTGCCGGTGGTGCTGGTCTGGACGGTTTGCGCGGCCTGGGCGGCCTGGGTCGCCTTCGACCCGCAGAGCTGGGCAAAGGTCGGTCTCGTGGTCTCCAGCCTCTACCTACTTCTCGCCGGCATCGCGCAGCAGATGTTTCCGGAGCGAGAGCTTTCGGACGCCTGACCGCGCCGACCGGCATCCAGGATGCCGGCCGGCCTTGGTGATTTACCGAACCGCCGCCCCGGTCTATTCCGCCGCTTCGGCGTAGGCGTCGACAGGCGGGCAGGTGCAGATGAGGTGCCGGTCGCCGTGCACGTTGTCGACCCGCCCGACCGGGGGCCAGTACTTGTCGACCCGGAAGGAGCCCGGCGGGAAGCAGCCGCGTTCGCGCGGGTACTTGCGGTCCCACTCGGCCACGAGGTCCTCGACGGTGTGCGGGGCGTGGCGCAGCGGGCTGTCTTCCACCGCAATCTCGCCCGCCTCGACCTCGGCGATCTCGGCGCGGATCGAGAGCATCGCCTCGATGAAGCGGTCCAGCTCCGCCTTGGTCTCGCTCTCGGTCGGCTCCACCATCAGCGTTCCCGCCACCGGCCACGACATGGTCGGCGCATGGAACCCCGAATCCATCAGCCGCTTGGCGATGTCGTCCACGTTCACGCCCGCTTCCGCGAAGGGACGGGTGTCGAGGATGCACTCGTGCGCGACGCGACCCTGCTTGCCCTTGAACAGCACTTCGTAGGCGCCGGACAGGCGCGCGGCGATGTAGTTGGCGCTCAGGATCGCGACCTTGGTGGCCTGGGTCAGACCCGCCCCGCCCATCAGCAGGCAATAGGCCCAGGAGATTGGCAGGATCGACGCCGAGCCGTAAGGCGCGGCCGACACCGGCCCCTCGCTGCCGCCGGTTTCCGGATGCCCGGGCAGGAAGGGCGCTAGGTGCGCCTTCACCCCGATCGGGCCCATGCCGGGTCCACCGCCGCCGTGCGGGATGCAGAAGGTCTTGTGCAGATTGAGGTGGCTCACGTCGGAGCCGATCTCGCCCGGCTTCACCAGCCCGACCATGGCGTTGAGGTTCGCGCCGTCGAGGTAGACCTGCCCGCCGTATTCGTGGGTGATCGCGCAGACCTCGCGCACCGTGTCCTCGAACACGCCGTGGGTGGAGGGATAGGTGATCATGCAGGCCGCGAGGCGGTCGCCGGCATCGGCGGCCTTGGCCCGGAAGTCCTCCAGGTCGATGTCGCCGTTCCCGGCCGACTTGACCACCACGACCTTCATGCCCGCCATCGTCGCGGAGGCCGGATTGGTGCCGTGGGCGGAGACCGGGATCAGGCAGATGTCGCGATCCTCGCCGTTGGCCCGGTGGTAGGCAGCGATGGTCATGAGGCCGGCGTATTCGCCCTGAGCCCCGGAGTTCGGCTGCAGCGACATCGCGTCATAGCCGGTAATCTCGCACAGCCGCGCCGACAGGTCGGTCAGCATCTCGGCATAACCCTGCGCCTGGTCGAGCGGAACAAAGGGGTGAAGCTGGCCGAATTCCGGCCAGGTGATCGGCATCATCTCCACCGCCGCGTTGAGCTTCATCGTGCAGGAGCCGAGCGGGATCATCGCGCGGTCGAGCGCCAGGTCGCGGTCGGCGAGCCGGCGCATGTAGCGCATCATCTCTGCCTCGGCCCGGTTGAGATGGAAGATCGGGTGGGTGAGATATTCGCTCTCGCGCAGCAGCGCCTCGGGCAGCGCCACGCCCTCGGGCGCGCCGAAGGCCGTGTTGACGCCGAAGGCGCGCCAGACCGCCTCGATGGTGCCGGGAACGCAGGTCTCGTCCACCGAGATGCCGATGCGGGTGTCGCCCAGCTTGCGCAGGTTGATCCCCTCGGCCACCGCGGCGCGCAGGATCGCGCCCTGAAGCGGGCCGACCTCGACGGTGACGGTGTCGAAGATCTCCTCGGGATCGACGGTGAACCCGGCCTCCCGCAGCCCCTCGGCCAGCCGGACGGCCATGACATGGACGCGCTCGGCGATGGCCCGAAGGCCCTTGGGTCCGTGGAACACGGCATAGAACGAGGCCATGACCGCCAGCAGCGCCTGCGCGGTGCAGACGTTGGAGGTCGCCTTCTCGCGGCGGATATGCTGCTCGCGGGTCTGCAGGCTCAGCCGGTAGGCCTTGTTGCCGCGGGCATCGACCGAGACGCCGACGATCCGCCCCGGCATCGACCGCTTGAAGGCGTCGCGGCAGGACATGTAGGCCGCGTGCGGCCCGCCGTAGCCCATGGGAACGCCGAAGCGCTGCGCGGAGCCGACCGCGATGTCGGCCCCCATCGCGCCGGGCTCCTTCAGCAGGAGGAGCGCCAGGAGATCGGCGGCAACGATGCCAACGGCCTTGTGCTCGTGCAGCGCCTCCATCTCGGGCGTGAAATCACGCAGCTTGCCATCGGTGCCGGGGTACTGGAACAGCGCACCGAACACCTTGTCGGCCTCGAGCGCATCGGCCGGGCCGGTGATCACTTCGATGTCGAGCGGCTGGGCGCGGGTCTCGACCACGGCGATGGTCTGGGGATGGCAGTTCTCGTCGACGAAGAAGGCGGTGGCCTTCGATTTCGCCACCCGCTGCGCCATCACCATCGCCTCGGCGGCGGCGGTGGATTCGTCGAGCAGGGACGCGTTGGCGACCTCGAGGCCGGTCAGGTCCGAGATCATCGTCTGGAAGTTCAGCAGCGCCTCGAGCCGGCCCTGCGCGATCTCCGGCTGATAGGGCGTGTAGGCCGTGTACCAGGCGGGGTTCTCCAGAATGTTGCGCTGAATCGCCGGCGGCGTGACCGTGCCGTAATAGCCCTGCCCGATCAGCGAGTGCAGCACCTTGTTGCGGCCTGCGACCGCGCGCATCTTCACCAGCAGATCACCTTCGGCCAGCGGCGCCCAGGTCAGCGGCTTGTCCTGCCGAAGGCCGGCCGGCACGGTCTGCTCGATCAGTTGGTCGAGGCTGTCGGCTCCGACGGCCTCCAGCATTGCGGCCATTTCCTCCGGCGAGGGGCCGATGTGACGGCGGTTGGCGAAATCATAGGGGTCGTAGGCGGTTGGCTGGAAAGGCATGGGCGGGTTTCCCGGTCAGTCGTTCTTGTTGTTTGATGCGGCGTCCCGTGGACGGGACCATCCGCGAACTTGGCGGCTGCGCCGCGGAACCGGGGCCGTCCGTGCCCCGGTCGGTCGGGCCTTACAGGCCCGGTTCAGGGCGGGGGCGCACGGCCCCCTTCCCAGTCAGCCGATGAGATCCTTGTAGTCGTCCTCGTCGAGGTATTCGTCGAACTGCGCGGTGTCCTCGACCTTGACCCGGAAGAACCAGGCCCCCCCCTCGGCGTCCTCGTTGACGGACGCGGGGTTCTCAACGATCGACTCGTTGACCTCGACGATCTCGCCGTCGAGCGGCGCGGTGATGTCGGAGGCGGCCTTGACCGACTCGATAACCACGATCTCGTCGCCCTTGGACACCTGCGTGCCGACCTCGGGTAGTTCGATGAACACGATATCGCCCAGCTGTTCCTGTGCGTGATCGGTGATCCCGACGGTGACGACGTCGCCGTCGAGGCTGAGCCATTCGTGGTCTTCGGTGTACTTCATCGCTGGCATGCTCCTCAGCGTTTGTAGGTTGCGGGACGGAAAGGAAGGCTGGCAACGCGGACGGGCAGGCGCTTGCCGCGCACCTCGCCCCAAAGCCGCGTATCGACGGCCGAAAGACGCGCCGGGACGTATCCCATGGAGATCGGGTGGCCTACCGTCGGGCCGAAGGCGCCGGACGTCACGCGCCCCACCGGAAGCGCTGCATCCTCTGCCTCGAACAGGAGCACATCTTCGCGCATCGGCGCACGGCCCTCTGGTACCAGGCCGACACGGCGGGCGTCCTCCGGATCGACCTCGGCGGCCGAGAGCTTGCGCCCGATCAGGCCATCGCCCGGGTATCCGCCGGAGCGCGCCCCGCTGGGCCGGCGCACCTTCTGGATCGCCCAGGTAAGGTTGGCCTGCACCGGGTCGGTCGTGGTGTCGATGTCGTGGCCATAGAGGCAGAGCCCGGCCTCGAGCCGCAGGCTGTCGCGCGCGCCAAGGCCGATTGGCTCCACCTCTTCCATCTCCAGCAACGCCCGGGCGAAGGCCTCGGCCTGCCCTTCCTGCATCGAGATCTCGAAGCCATCCTCACCGGTGTAGCCCGAGCGCGAGATCCACAATCCGCCGAATGGGCTGGGCAGGGTTGCGACAGACATGAAGGCCATCTCGGCCACGGGAACGATCCGCGACAGTGCCGCCTCCGCCGCAGGCCCCTGCAGCGCGATCAGCGCCCGGTCGGCCACCTCGGTTACCTCGGTCTGTGTCAGACCGGAGCGAAGGTGGGCGATGTCCTGTTCCTTGCACGCCGCGTTGACCACGACGAAGATATCGTCGCCGCGGTTCGCAATCATGAGGTCATCGAGGATGCCACCGTTGCTGTCGGTGAAGAAGGCATACCGCTGCCGCCCCTCTTCCAGCCCGAGGATAGATTGCGGCACCAGGGCTTCCAGTTCCGCCGCCCCCTGCGAGCCCGTGAGCAGGACCTGTCCCATGTGGCTTACGTCGAACAGCCCGGCCGCGGCGCGCGTGTGCAGGTGCTCCTTCATTACCCCGAGAGCATATTGCACAGGCATCTCGTACCCGGCGAAGGGCACCATCCGCGCCCCCAGCTCAAGGTGCAGCGCATGCAGCGGTGTCGTTTTCAGATCAGCCACCGGCTTTCCTTTCCTTAGCGTCTGCGGCCGTCGGGAAACCGTCCGGCACCGATTGCGGCACGTCCCGTGCCTGTCACCCGATGCCCCCTCTGTCCTTTCGCCTGAGATCGTTATCCCTTCGGCGGGGGCGCAAGCGCCCCTCTCTCCAGAGTTTTTGTCCCCGTGCGGTCCTTTAGCCTGAGAGTTTACCGGGGCGGTTGCTCCTTCGGCACCGGCCATTGACCGGATTCTCCCGACGCGGGGTTTCTACTCGCATAGCGAATGGAATGGCCTCCGGCAAGCCTTGCCTTCAGCGGCGCGAGAGGCGACATGAGCTGCATGGATGACAGGCAGTTCTTTGGCTACGGATCGCTCGTGAACCGGGCAACGCATGGCTACCCACGCACCCGGCCCGCCCGGCTGGAGGGCTGGCGGCGGGTCTGGGTTCACACAGTGCTGCGGCCCTGGGCTTTCCTGTCGGCGATACCGGCGGATGGCGCGATAGATGGCCTTCTGGCAGATGTGCCGAACGGCGATTGGAGCGCGCTCGATCTCCGCGAAGGTGCCTACCGGCGGCAGTCGGTCGCCGCAACCGTTCAGGCGTGTGGCACCGGGGTAGACGCACAGATCTACTCGGTGCCGGCCGAGCATGCCGATGCGCCGGACGTGCGCCATCCGCTGCGACTGAGCTATATCGATGTCGTGGTGCAGGGCTATCTCGAGGTCTTCGGAGAGGCCGGCGCGGCAGAATTCTTCGCCAGCACGGCCGGGTGGGACGCGCCGGTTCTCGATGACCGCGCCGCGCCGATCTACCCCCGCCACCAGCCGCTGACGGCCCGGCAGCGCGGTGTCGTCGACGAGCAGCTCGACGCCGTCGGCGCCCGCCGCATTCCGATCCGCACATCCTGAGCCCCGCATTCGGCCTTGCCCACGCGCCGAAGGCGCGCCCGGCCCCGATGGGGTGAGACGCGGCAGCGTCGATCCCCGAGGGGAGGCCCCCGCCCCGGTGGCGCGCCCACCGAAATGGAACGCGCCGGACCCGAAATGGATCCGGCGCGCATGATCAGGTCCGGAGGGGAAGCTCCCCGGCCCCGAAACCCCGTCTGTCTCAGCGCAGGCGCAGGTCTGTCTCGTCGTCGAACAGGTAGGCCTTCTCGACCGGAAAGCGGACGCCCACACGGGCCCCGGCCTCGGTGCGGAAATCGCCCCGTTCCTCTACGATCAGCCGCTCACCCGAGGGCGAGACCAGGTAGGTATAGGAAACGCCGCCGAGCGCCTCGGTCAGCTCGACATGGTGGCTCTCGCCCGCGGGATCGAGCTCGAGATGCTCCGGCCGCAGCCCGAGGCTCACCTTGCGCCCGTCTTCCGGCATGTTCACCGGAAGCCCGATATCGGCCTTCAGGCCCGGCACGGACACCTTTCCGCCCGAGATCTGTGCATCAAGGAAGTTCATCGCCGGCGAGCCGATGAACCCGGCCACGAAGCGGTTGTCCGGGTCGCGATAGAGATCCATCGGCCGGCCGACCTGCTCGATCCGGCCATCGCGCAGCACGACGATCTTCTTGGCCAGGGTCATCGCCTCGGTCTGGTCGTGGGTGACGTAGATCATCGTCGCCCCGATCTCCTTGTGAAGGCGCGCGATCTCGACCCTCATCTCCACCCGCAGCTCTGCATCGAGGTTCGACAGCGGCTCGTCGAACAGGAAGACCTCCGGCCCCCGAACGATCGCCCGCCCGATCGCCACCCGCTGCCGCTGGCCACCGGAGAGCGCCTTCGGCCGCCGGTCGAGATAGGGGTCGAGCTTGAGGATATCGGCGGCATGCCCGACCTTTTCAGCGATCACCTCCTTCGGGTGGCCCGTCATCTTCAGGCCAAAGCCCATATTCTCCGCCACCGTCATGTGCGGGTAGAGCGCGTAGGTCTGGAACACCATCGCCACGCCGCGTTCGGACGGGTCCATCCGGGTCACGTCGCGCTCGCCTATGCGGATCGAGCCTTCCGTGGTCTCCTCCAACCCCGCCACCATCCGCAGCAGGGTGGACTTGCCACAGCCCGACGGCCCGACAAACACGCAGAACTCGCCGTCCTCGATCTCCAGGTCGACACCGTGGATCACCTCCACCTGTCCGAACCTCTTGATCACGTTTCTCAATACAACTCCGGTCATACGGCCCTGCCCTCCCGTTCCGTTTCGCCTTCCACCGGGAACTCCCAGTGAGACGCCTCCCTGGACACCTGATCGACGGTCTGGCGCAGCCGCGGCACGAGGCCCTCCAGCCGCCGAATATCCGTCTGAACCGTGGTGCCGCTGATGCTGACCGCCCCGAGCACCCGCCCGTCGGCAGCGCGCACCGGCACCGCCACGGCAATGGCGCCCGGTTCGTGTTCCTCTCGCTCCCGCGCGTAGCCGCGGGCGCGGGTCCGCTCCAGCGCCTGCCGCAGAACTGCGGCGCTTCCGAGTGTTGTCGGCGTGAATCGGTAGTAACTCTGCTGCCCCAATGCCGCTTCGAGTTCGTGCTCAGGCAGATGCGCCAGCATGGCCTTGCCGAGTGCCGTGCAATAGGCCGGTCCGACCTTGCCCGCGTCGGAATAGGTCGCCGCACTCTCCCGCGCGTTCCGACGGTCGAGGTAGAGCACGTAGCCGTAATCCATCTGGGCAAGGAACACCGTCAGCCCGGTCTCGGCGGAGAGTTGGTCCAGAAATGGCCGCGCAACGGGGGCCAGCGAGGCCTGTCGCCAGGCGGCATGGGCCAGACGCACCAACCGCACGCCGAGCGAATAGGCCCCCGTCTCCGGATTCTGCACAAGCATGTTCTGGCTGACCAGCGTTTGAGCGAGCCGATAGAGCGTGGCTTTCGGCAGGGCGCTCATCCGGTGCAGCTCCGCAAAGCGGATGGGCCGCTCCTGCGCCGCGACCAGGTCGAGGACGCTCAAGGCTTTTCCGACCGTTCCGTCGCCGCCGTCAGACATGACATTTCCTCCCTGCCGAATTGCCGCGGACAAGGGCCCTGCAGGCGTTCGACTGTTGACAACTCTAGGCGATTCGCGGTTAGAGTTTCAATATTCAAAATGCAGTTTCATATAATGGAACTACATTGAGAAGCGCAAACGGGAGGAAACCAAATGCGTTCCATCTTTACCGTGTCGGTCTCGGCGATTGCCGTGATCGCGGGATCGGCTGCCTTCGCGCAGGAACGGACCGTCAAGTATTACGGCGACTTTGACCCGGCGCCGCTGGCAGCCATGCAGGAAGTCATCGCCGACTTCGAAGCCGCGAACCCGGACATCAAGATCGAGTTCCAGAACTTCGACCACGAAGGCTACAAGACCTCGATCCGCAACTTCCTGACCGCGGAAGCGCCGGATCTCGCCAACTGGTACGCCGGCAACCGCATGGCGCCCTTCGTCAATTCCGGGCAGTTCATGGATGTCTCGGATGTCTGGGAAGAGCACGGCCTCAAGGAGTCTCTCGCCTCCGCCCTGCCCTCGATGACCATCGACGGCAAGCAGTGGGGCGTGCCCTATACCTACTACCAGTGGGGCATCTATTATAACAAGGAAGCCTATGCCGCCGCCGGCGTCGAGGTTCCGGAGACCTGGGACCAGTTCATCGAGAACTGCGCCGCCTTCAAGGAAGCCGGCATCGACTGCGTGACCACGGGCACCAAGGCGCTGTGGCCCGGAGCCGGCATCTTCGACTATCTGAACATGCGGACCAACGGCTATGAGTTCCACATGGCGCTCGCCAACGGCGAGGTCGAATGGACCGACGACCGCGTGAAGGCGACCTTCGCCGAATGGGCCAAACTGGTGGAACCGGGCTACATCACCCAGAACCACGCCGCGCTCGACTGGCAGGATGCCGCCGCGCTTCTCGTGCAGGGCAAGGCCGCGAACTACGTCATGGGCAACTTCGCAGTCGCCGTCTTCAAGGAAGGCGGGATGACCGACGAGACCCTGGGCTTCCTGCCCTTCCCGACGATCAACCCCGACGTGCCGCGCGCCGAAGAAGCGCCGACCGATACCGTGCACATCCCGTCGGGCGCCTCGAACGTGGAAGACGCCAAGAAGTTCCTGGCCTATCTCGCCGGCCCCGAGGCCCAGACCAAGATCAACGCGGCCATGGGCCAGCTGCCGATCAACAAGGACGCCTCCGTCAACGAGGACGACCCGTTCATCAAGGCCGGCTTCGAGCTTCTGTCGACCACCCCGGGCGGCATCGCGCAGTTCTTCGACCGCGACGCGCCGGCCGAGATGGCCAAGATGGGCATGGAAGGCTTCCAGCAGTACATGGTGCAGCCGGATCAGCTCGACAACATCCTCGAGCGGCTGGAGAAAGCGCGTCAGCGCATCTACAAATAGGCATCGCGCCTGATCCCGTGTGGCCGGTTGATCCGGCCACACGCGTCCCGTCGGCCACGCGTCGACCATCGGTCCATCCAACAATCGAAGGGGTGCGCGCATGACCCACGCAGGCACGCAATCGCGTCCGCAGCATCGCTCCTGGTGGCGCGAGAACCAACAGAAGCTGACGCCCTACATCTTCCTGATCCCCGGCGTCATCTTCTTCCTGGTCTACGTCATCATCCCGATATTCGAGAGCTTCTGGCTCTCCGGGTTCGACTGGGACGGACTGGGCGAAAGGGAATGGATCGGCCTCGCGAACTACCAGGAACTGTTCGACGACGACGCCTTCTACACCTCGCTCAAGAACAACGTGATCTGGCTGGTGCTCTACATGCTCGCCGTGCCGGCAGGCCTCGGAATCGCGATCTTCCTGAACCAGAAGGTCCGCGGCATCCGCGCCTACAAATCCCTGTTCTTCTTCCCCTTCGTGATCTCGCAGGTTGTCGTGGGCCTGATCTTCGCCTGGTTCTATGCGCCCAACTTCGGCCTCTTCTACAAGCTGATCGAATGGGCGACCGGCTCCGGCATCGCGGTGCTCGCCGACCCGGACCTGGTGACCTACGGCATCATCGCAGCCGGTCTCTGGCCGCAGATCGCCTATTGCATGATCCTCTACCTCACCGGCCTGAACGCCGTGGATCCCGAGCAGATCGAGGCCGCACGTCTCGACGCCGCCAAGGGCTTCAAGATGCTCTGGTACGTGATCCTGCCGCAGCTGCGCCCGGCCACCTTCATGGCCGTGGTCGTGACGGTCATCGGTGCGCTGCGTTCCTTCGACCTTGTGTCGATCATGACCGACGGCGGCCCGTTCGGCTCCAGCCGCGTGCTCAGCTTCTACATGTACGAGCAGGCGCTCTCTGAATACGGCTACCGCATGGGCTACGGCGCCGCCATCGCGGTTGTTCTCTTCCTCATCATGATGGTCTTCATCTCCGGCTTCATCTGGAAGATGGTCGACGACGAACGGAAAGGGCTCTGACATGTTCCCCCGTCCCATCGAACAGCAATCTCGCGCGGTCCAGGTCGGCTACAAGATCGCCCTCCCGCTGGCGCTGATCCTGTGGCTGCTACCGCTGATCGGCGTGGCGATCACCAGCGTGAAGCCCGCATCCGACCTGGCGGCCGGCAACTACTTCGGCCTGCCCTCCGCGCTGGCCTTCTCCAACTACGGCGACGTGTTCACCAACTCGCCGATCGGCCAGTACATCTGGAACTCCTTCAAGGTGACGATCCCCACCGTTATCGGCACGCTGATCCTGAGCTGCCTGACCGGCTTCGCGCTCGGCATCTACAGGTTCCGCGGCAACATCTGGATCTTTTTCATGTTCGTCGCGGGCAACTTCGTGCCGTTCCAGATCCTGATGGTCCCGGTCCGTGACATGACCGTGAACCTCGGCCTCTACAACACCACCACCGGTTTGGTGCTGTTCCACGTCGCCTTCCAGACCGGCTTCTGCACTCTCTTCATGCGCAACTTCATCCGTGCCCTGCCGAAGGAGCTGATCGAAGCGGCGCGGGTCGAGGGGGTCAGCGAGTTCCAGATCTTCTGGTACGTCGTGCTGCCGCTGATGAAGCCTGCCATCGCGGCCCTTGCGGTACTGATCTTCACCTTCATCTGGAACGACTATTTCTGGGCAACGGTTCTGACCACTTCCAAGGAAACCCAGCCCGTCACCGCCGGTCTCTACTCGCTCAACGGCCAGTGGATCGCGCAATGGCAGCTCGTTTCGGCCGGCGCCATCATCGCCGCCCTGCCGCCGGTGGCCATGTTCTTCCTGATGCAGCGGCACTTCATCGCCGGCCTGACCCTCGGAGCCGTGAAATGACACGAACCTGGCGGCTCGACACGCCACGCCAGACGCTGGTGCTCGGAGCCCGATCCGACAGGCTGGCGGAAGTGATCTACTGGGGGGCAAACCTGCCCGAGAACGAGGACCTCGCGGTCCTCGTTTCCGCCTGCGAGCTCGACGTGACTGGCGGGATGATCGACCGCAACCCGGATCTCTCGATCTGCCCGGAGACCTCGCGCACCTTTCCCGGCCAGCCCGGAATGGAAATCGCCGAGGCCGACGGCACGCCGCTCGCCCCCGCGTTCCGCTTAGTCTCCGCGGAGGAAGCCCCGGGCCGGCTGACGCTCAGCTACGCAGACTCCGCCCTCGGACTGCGTTACAGCGCGCATTTCGAGACCACTGCGGACAGCGACATGATCGCGGCCCGCGCCGCTGTCGAGGCCGACCGGCCGCTGCGCCTGAACTGGCTTGCCGCCCCGGTGCTGCCCGCACCGCAGAACGCGACCGAGATGATCGATTTCGCCGGCCGCTGGATCGGCGAGTTCCGCCCCGTCCGCACACCCTGGGACGCGGGGATCCGGATGCGCGACAACCGCACCGGGCGTACCGACCACGCGCATTTCCCGGGCCTGATCCTGCCCTGCGTTGGCGCAACCAACACCATGGGCGCGGCATATGCGCTGCATTATGGCTGGTCCGGCGGGCACAGGATGCTCGCAGAGGAGCTGCCGGACGGGCGCCGCCAGGTCCAGTTCGGCCATGCCGCCCATACCGAGCACGCGCCCGCCACACGTTTCGAGACGTCGACGCTCTACGCCACCTTCTCGGACACCGGCCTCAACGGCTGCGCCACCAGCTTCCAACGCCACCTGCGCGACCACCTCGTCACCTGGCCGCATCCCGAGCGGCCGCGCCCGGTGCACTACAATTGCTGGGAGGCGATCTATTTCGACCACGACATCCCGACCCTCCGGCAGATCGCCGACAGGGCGGCCGCGCTCGGCGCCGAGCGGTTCGTGCTGGACGACGGCTGGTTCGGGCTGCGCGACGACGACACGTCCTCCCTGGGCGACTGGGCCATCGACCCGCGGAAGTACCCCGAGGGTCTCGGGCCACTGATCGATCACATCCACGGCCTCGGCATGACCTTCGGGATCTGGTTCGAGCCGGAGATGGTCAACGAAGACAGCGACCTTTTCCGCGCCCATCCCGACTGGCGGCTCGGCCCGGCGGAGCAGATCCCCGGCCGGCAGCAGATGGTGCTCGACATGGCCCGGGAGGATGTGCGCGACCACCTCTTCGGCAAGATCTCGGCCGTGCTCGGCGGCTACGCGATCGACTACGTGAAATGGGACCACAACCGCGTCCTGCCAGCACCCGACGCCGCACAGGCGCGCGGTTTCTACGCCCTGCTCGACCGGCTGCGCGCCGCGCATCCCGACGTCGAGTTCGAAAGCTGCTCCTCGGGCGGCGGGAGGATCGATTTCGGCGTCATGCGGCGCGCGCAGCGGGTCTGGCTGTCGGACAGCAACGACGCGCTGGAACGGATGCGCATCCAGCACGAGGCGGCGCTGTTCCTGCCTCTCGCCGTCACCGGCTCGCATGTCGGGCCGCGGCATTGCCACACCTCGGGGCGCACCATCGACATTCGCTGCCGTGCCTGGGTCGCCGCCCAGCGACACATGGGCTTCGAGATGGACCCGCGAGAGCTCTCCGACGAGGAGGCCTCCGTGCTGAAGCAGGTCACCGGCTGGTGGAAGGCCAACCGCGACTGGATGCGCGGGGCGGATATCCTGCGGCTCGATCACGCCGACCCCACGCTGATCGCCGAGGAGCAGCTTGCACGCGACGGCAGCCGATTTGTCGTCTTTGCCGGCCGCGCGGCGAGCCCGGCACAGATCGCCCCGCGTCCGCTGCAACTGACCGGGCTCGAGCCTGCCGCCCGCTACCGGGTGGACCTCGCGAACCGAGCGGACGTGGTCGGCCTCTCGCGCGGCACCCCGGCGCTCAAGGCCGGGCCGCTCGAGATGAGCGGCGCCGCGCTGATGCAGGCCGGGCTGGCCCTGCCGTGGAGCTTCCCCGAAACCATCTGGGTCATCGAGGGCCAAAGGCTCTGATATGCCCCGCGCGACCGTCCGTCTCGTTGCATTTTCCGCGCGGTGGCGCACGCATGGAGCGCATGGAGCATTGCCGAGGAGACTCGCATGAGCGACCACCCGATCTTTCCCGACCTCGCAGGAGCCTCGGTGTTCATCACCGGCGGCGGCTCGGGCATCGGAGCGGACCTGACCGAGGGCTTCCTGCAGCAGGGCAGCCGCGTGGCTTTCGTGCAGCGCTCGGACGCCAGCGCGTTTTGCAACGAGATGGAGCGCCGGACGGGCAACCGTCCGCTGTTCCTGCCCTGCGACATAACCGACACCGCCGGCCTCAAGTCCGCCATCGAGGCGGCCGCGCAGGCGCATGGTCCGGTGCGGGTGCTGATCAACAACGCCGCCAATGACCAGCGGCACGAGACGCTGGAGATCGACGAGGCGTTCTGGGACGCCTCGATGGCGATCAATCTCAAGTCCTACTTCTTCGCCGCTCAGGCGGTGATCCCGGGGATGCAGGCCGCCGGCGGCGGGTCGATCGTCAACATGTCTTCGATCAGCTACATGATGGCGGACTGTGGCTATGCCCCCTACATCACCGCGAATGCCGGCATCACCGGGCTGACGCGCACGCTGGCGCGCGAATTCGGCCCCGACAACATCCGCGCCAATGCGGTGATGCCGGGCATGGTGGTGACCGACCGGCAACTCGAGAAGTGGTTGACGCCGGAAAACATGGAGGCACAGATCGACCGGCAGTGCCTCAAGCGAACACTTTCGCCCGACGACATGGTAGGGGGCGTTCTTTTTCTCGCATCCAGCGCGTCTGCGGCCATGACGGCGCAGGCGCTGGTGCTCGACGGTGGGGTGGTGACGACAGGATGAACAGACTGGACTGGATCGCGGTTGACTGGGGCACCTCGTCGCTCCGGGCCTGGGGGATCGGCACGGACGGGTCCGTGCTCTGGGCCGAAAGCTCGCCGACCGGCATGGGCGGCCTCGCACCGGAGCAGTTCGAGCCGACCTTCCTGGCGCTGGTCGCCCCGCATGTCGGCCCCTCGAAGCGGATCGAGGCGATCGCCTGCGGCATGGTCGGCGCGCGGCAGGGCTGGGCCGAGGCAGGCTACCGAGCGGTGCCTTGCACCCCGCTCTCTCCCGATCTAACCGCCGCCCCGACGAGCGACCCGCGCCTGAGCTTCCGGATCATCGGCGGGCTCAGCCAGGCCGATCCGGCCGATGTGATGCGCGGCGAGGAAACCCAGATCGCCGGCTTCCAGGCGCTCAACCCGAAGTTCGACGGCGTGATCTGCCTGCCCGGCACCCACAGCAAGTGGGTCCATGTCAGCGCGGGCGAGGTCGTGAGCTTCCAGACCTTCATGACCGGCGAGCTCTTTGCCGCGCTCGCCGGCCACACCGTGCTGCGCCATTCGGTCGGCGGCGAGGACTGGGACGACGACGCCTTTGCCGAGGCCGTGGACGACGCGGTCTCGCGCCCCGAGAAGCTGGCCGCGCGCCTTTTCGGCCTGCGCGCGGAAGGGCTGCTCAAGGGCCTGCCCGCGGCCGCCGCGCGGGCGCGGCTCTCGGGCCTGCTGATCGGAGCGGAACTCGCCGCCGCCCGCCCCTACTGGCTGGGCCAGAATATCGCCATCGTCGGTGCCACCGGGATCTCCGGACGCTACGGCGCGGCGCTGTCCGGCCTTGGGGTCACGGCGACGCTGGCCGATGGCGACGCAATGGTCCTGAAGGGCCTGATCGTCGCCCGGTCGAACACCACGGAGACACCCACATGAGCCGCCCCATCATCGCCATCCTGCGTGGCATCTCGCCCTCCGAGGCCGCTCCCGCCGCGCTGTCGCTGCTCGACGCGGGCATCGACAGGATCGAGGTTCCGCTCAACTCGCCCGACCCGCTGGAGAGCATCCGCGAGATGGCCGTCGCGGTGGGTGACCGGGCGCTGATCGGCGCGGGCACCGTGCTCACCGTAGCGCAGGTCGAGCAGGTCGCCGAGGCCGGCGGCAAGCTCGTGGTCTCGCCAAACTGCGTGCCCGAGGTGATCCGGGCCACCAAGGCGCATGGCATGGAGTCCTGGCCGGGCATCTTCACCCCGACCGAGGCCTTTGCCGCACTCGAGGCAGGCGCCGACGGGCTGAAGCTCTTCCCCGGCAACATGGCAGGGCCGGACGGACTCAAGGCCCTGCGCGCCGTGCTACCACCGAACACGGAAGTCTTTGCCGTAGGCGGTGCCGGGCCGGAGAACTTCAAGACGTGGCTGGCCGCCGGAGCCGACGGGTTCGGCATCGGCTCGGCGCTCTACACGCCCGGCATGGACGCCGGGGACATCTTCGCCCGCGCCAGCCGGATCGTGCAGGCCTACGACGCCGCAGCCTCATGACACGGATCTTCGAAGCCACCCCCTGCCGGCTTGGCGAGGGGCCACTCTGGCATCCCACGCGGGGCCAGCTCTTCTGGTTCGACATCCTCGACCGCAAACTGCTGACCCGGGCCGACGGCGACACCCGGGTCTGGCAATTCGACGACCATGTCTCGGCCGCTGGCTGGCTCGACGAAACGGCGCTGCTGGTCGCCTCTTCGACCGCCCTGTTCCGGTTCGACCTCGAGACCGGTGCGCGGGAGGAGATCTGCCCGCTCGAAGCGGACAACCCCGTTACCCGCTCCAACGATGGCCGGGCCGATCCCTGGGGCGGCTTCTGGATCGGCACGATGGGCTTCAACGCCGAGGAAGGCGCCGGGGCGATTTACCGTTATTTCCGCGGCGAGCTGCGCAGGATCCTGCCCGGCATCACCATCCCCAACGCGATCTGCTTCGACCCCGATGGCGGGTACGCCTGCTGTTGCGACACCCGCGAACACGTCATCCGAAAGCTTCGGCTGAACGAGGCCGACGGCTGGCCGGAAGGCGAATCCGAGGTCTTCATCGACATGCGGGAGCATGACTGGGGGCCGGACGGCGCCGTGATCGACGCCGAAGGCAGGTTCTGGAATGCGCAATGGGGCGCCGCGCGGGTCGCCGTCTATGATCGTGCCGGTCGCCTGACCGACACAATCCCGTTCGGTGCCCGCCAGACGACCTGTCTCGCGTTTGGCGGCGACGATCTTTGCACCCTCTTCGTGACCTCCGCCCGCGACGGCCTTTCTGAAAACGCCATCGTCGCGCGACCCGAAAACGGCATGACCTTCGCCGTCGACGCTGTCGGCAAGGGTCAGCCCGAACACAAGGTGATCCTGTGAAACCTGCACTCGGCGTCTGCTACTACCCCGAACACTGGCCCGAGGAATTCTGGGCCGAGGATGCCGCCCTGATGGCAGCGACCGGCCTGACCTGGGTGCGGATCGGCGAATTTGCCTGGTCGCGGCTGGAACCGCAGCCCGGGAAGTTCGCCTTCGATTGGCTCGACCGAGCGATCAAGACCCTTGGCAACGCTGGGCTCAAGGTGGTGCTCGGCACGCCGACGGCCACGCCGCCACGCTGGATGATCGAGCGGCACCCGGACATGCTGGCTGTCGACGCCCAGGGCCGGCCGCGCAAGTTCGGCTCCCGCCGTCACTACTGCTTCAGTCATCTCGGCTACCGCGAGGCAAGCGTCCGCATTGCCCGGATCCTTGGCGAACGCTACGGCCGCAACCCGCATGTCCAGGCCTGGCAGATCGACAACGAATACGCCTGCCACGACACCACGCTGAGTTATTCCGCCGCCGCCGTCGCGGGCTTCCGCAACTGGCTGGCGCAGCGCTACCAGTCGCCGGACGCGCTGAACCGGGCCTGGGGCAACGTGTTCTGGTCGATGGAATACGCCGACTTCTCCGAGATCGACCCGCCGGCACTTACCGTGACCGAGCCCAACCCCGCCCACGTGATGGACTGGCGCCGCTATTCCAGTGACCAGGTCGTCGCCTTCAACCGCGCCCAGGCCGAGGCGCTGCGGCCGCTGACCGACGCGCCGCTGATCCACAACTACATGGGCCGCGTGCTGGACTTCGACCACTTCGACACCGGCGCCGACCTCGACATCGCCAGTTGGGACAGCTACCCGATCGGCTTTCTCTCTGACCGGCTCGAGGACGGCCCCGAGCACAAACGGCGCTACCTTCGGCAGGGCGATCCGGACATGCAGGCGCTCCACCACGACCTCTACCGCGCGGTCGGGCGGGGTCGCTGGTGGGTGATGGAGCAGCAGCCGGGCCCAGTAAACTGGGCGCCGCATAACCCCGCACCTTTGCCGGGTATGGTCCGGCTATGGGCCTGGGAGGCCATCGCCCACGGCGCCGAGGCAGTCTGCTATTTCCGCTGGCGCCAAGCGCCTTTCGCGCAGGAGCAGATGCACGCCGGCCTGCTGCTCCCCGACAGCGCCCCCGCTCCGGGCCTTGCCGAGGCTGCGCAGGTCGCCCGCGAGCTTGCCACGATGCCGGACATCAAGCCGACCCAGGCACGCGTGGCGATCCTGTTCGACTATCCCTCCGCCTGGGCCTGGGAAGCGCAGCCGCAGGGTGCCGATTTCGACTATTTCCGGCTCGTGTCCGAGGTCTATCGTGGCCTCCGCAAACTCGGGCTGAACATCGATATCCTGCCACTGACCTGCGCCGACCTCTCAGCCTACAAGCTGGTGCTCGGCCCCGGCCTCTTCACCCTGCCCGAGCGCCTGGTCGCGGCCCTTTCGACCTACGACGGGCTCGCCATCCTAGGCCCGCGCACCGGCACCCGGACGCCGGATTTCGCCATCCCCGTGCCCCTGCCTCCCGCGCTCCCGGGGTTCGATACCACGATCGCGCTCACCGAGAGCCTGCCGAATGGCGCCGAAGAGCCGCTGGAAGCCGGAGGCACCGTCGGGCGCTGGCTCGAGCGGCTGGAGGGCACGGCCGAGGTCGTGGAGCGCACCAGGTCCGGCCAGCCGGTGCTGGTCCGCTCCGGCAGGCTGCACTACCTCGCGGGCTGGCCGGACCCGGAGGCGATGGTTCGTATCCTGCGCAACGCCTGCGCCGAGGCCGGCATCGTCACGACCGACCTGCCGGACGGCCTTCGCATCAGCGACACGGCCACCCATCGCTTCTACATCAATTACGCGCCCGAACCGCAGAGCCACGATGGCGTGACTGTGCCCGCGGCCGGCGTCACCTGGACACCGCTCCCATGACCCGCACGCCCTTCGGTATCACCCGGGCCGGCATCCACGTTGAGCGGATCACCCTTCACAACGCAGCGATCCGGGCCAGCGTGCTGACTTATGGCGCGACGCTCCAGAGCCTCTATCTTTCCGGGCTCGACCGGTCGCTGACCCTCGGAAGCCAAGACCTCGCCGGCTACGAATCCGGCGCCTTCGGCTATTTCGGAACCATCGTCGGCCCCGTCGCCAACCGGATCGGCGGCGCCACGACCCTCTTCCGGGGTCGCCGCCTCGACTTCGAGGCGAACGATGCCGGCGTGAACCACCTGCATGGCGGCAGCACCGGGCTCGGCGGTAAAGTCTGGCAGGTGGCGGCTGCCACCGACACCCGGCTGCTGCTCACCTGCACGGCCGCAGATGGCGAAGGCGGCCTGCCCGGCAACCGGCGTTTCGAGGCCGAGTACACCCTCGGCGATGGCCCGGAGCTGACCCTCTCGCTCCGGGCGCGGAGCGACACGGCAACGCTCGTGAACCTCTGCAACCACAGCTACTGGAACCTCTCGGACAACCCGACCTTCGACGGCCACACACTGCAGGTCGCCGCCCGCGCCTACCTGCCAACCGACGCCACGGCCCTCCCCACGGGCGAGATCCGACCTGTGGATGGCACGCCCCTTGATTTCCGCGCGCTCCGCGTCCTCAAGCCGGCAGACGTGTTCGACACCAACCTCTGCCTCGCCGAGGCTCGCCGCCCGCTCACGCCCGCCGCAACCCTGACCGCGCCAGACGGCCTCGCGATGACGCTGGAAACAACGGAACCCGGCCTCCAGCTTTACGATGCCCGCCACATGCCCGTTCTTGGCGCAGAGGGGCTCGACGGCCGCCCTTGCGGCCCGCGATGCGGCATCGCCCTCGAGGCACAGGGCTGGCCCGACGCGCCCAACAGGCCCGGCTTCCCGAGCGTTGAGCTTGAGGCGGGCGAAACCTCCGACCAGGTGACCCGCTTCCACTTCTCACACCCCTGACCCTCTTCTTGGTCCCAATACCCTCGCCGAAGGCGCGCGCGCGTCAGCGCGCGCCCTCGAGAAAAGAAACGGGGCGCCCGGTCTCCCAGGCGCCCCCTCGGCACTTCGACCTGTCAGGCAGGGATCACTCGGCCATGCCGATCGAGAAAAACAGCGTTTCGCCGGAATGGTCGTCGATGCCGTCGTTGTCGGTCGAGACGAAGATCTTGCCGGCCGCGTCGATGGCCAGGCCCTCGACCTTGTCCTGGACGTAGCCGTTGAGCTGCAGCAGGTCAGGGATCAGGTCGCGCACCTCCTCCTTGCTCACCACCGGCAGTTCGCCCTCGAGCGCAGCCGGAACCATCTCGGCAGCCGGCACGCGGTAGACCTTCTTGGTCACCGCCGCATCGCCGATCAGGTTGTCGCGCTCGACGACGTAGACCCAGTCGCCATGGGCGACGATCTCGGACAGACCGACCCAGCCGGAGTTCGGCGCGGCCTTCGGGTAGTGCACGGCGCCCCATTCCCCGGTCTCGAGATTGTAGGCCACAAGCTTCGCGTGATCCTTCGGATCGTCGCCCCACTCACGCTGAACCGCCATCCAGAGCGTGTCGCCGATCTTGGTGACACCCTCGAAGCCGAAACGGGTCTCGCCGGCCAGAAGCTCTGCCGGCAGGCCGATCTCTTCCTCGATCGCGCCTTCGGCGTCCACGCGGTAGAGCGCATGCGGGATCACATGGTCGGTGCGGCCCTCGGAGGCGAGCCAGAAGCCGCCTTCGCCGTCGAGCGCGATGCCCTCAAGGTCAAGCTTCTGGGCCGGCTGGCCCTCGCGGGTGACACGGATCGCCTCCACGATCTTCGCCGGATGGTCGGTCGCGTCGATCTTGAAGATCGTCGGCTGCATCCCGTAGAAACTGTCGTTCACGGCGTAGATCATTCCGGGAACCTCGGCGTCGGCGACCATGCCCGAGATCGCGCCCCAGCCGACCGGCGCACCGTTCTCCATGGTGATGCCCCTGGAGGTCAGCATCGGGTAGGCGGCGTCGCCCTCGGCCATCTCGAAGATCATCACATGGGCGCGCACGCCGCCGTCCGGGCCAAGGTCGGTCTCGTTTGCGGAGACCAGCAGGTTGCGCTCGGGGATCGCCACGTAGCCCTCGGGCCCGATGCCGGAGGGAAGCAGCTGCTTCAGCACCGGGGCGGACGGGTCGGTCGCGTCGTAGACGCCGACCACCGAGGCACGCTCGGCGCCGATGAAGACGTAGGGCGTGCCACCGAAGGTCGCGACCTCGACCGACTCGGGCTCGACGCCCTTGTTGCCCGAACGGCCCTCGGGATAGTGGCCGATCTCCGCCACGGCATACTCGAACGACGCGCCGTCCTCGTAGACGACCGAGCCGTCCTTGTTGAAGATCGTCCAGCCACGCGAGCCGCCGTCCATGTCGCCTTCATTGGCGGTGACGAAGTGGTCGTCGTCCAGCCACTTCACGGCATCGGGTTCGCGCAGGCGGCCCATCTGCTCGCCGTCGAAGGTCAGCGCGCCTTCCTCGTCGACATCGATGTTCTCGAGGTCGACCCCACCAGCGGAAAAGTTCGCCAGCAGCGTGCCGTCACGGGCAACCACGGCGATGTGGTTGTTCTCCTGCAGCGTCACCACCGTCTCGCCCAGACCGTTCACGTCGACGAATTCCGGCTCCGGGTCTTCCGGGGCGACCTCGGCCAGGCCGGTCAGCTCGACCGTCTTCAGCGTGTCGCAGACCGCGGTGTTGTCGGTGGCATCGATCATCGCGAGGAACCCCGCGGGCATCTGGCCCACGCGGCCGTCGCCGGCTTCCTCGTCGCGCTCGTTCTCGATGGCGACGACGACAAAGGAGCCGTCCTTGGCCGCGGCCACCGAATCCGACTGACCGCCCAGATCGCAGGTGCCGACGATCTCCTTGCCTGCAATGTCGATCACCGCGAGGTGGCCCGAGGGATCGGTGTAGCTCTCGGAGTTGTTGACGCCGACATAGGCACGGTCGCCGATGATCGCGACCGAGGTCGGCTCACCGTCCAGCGCGATGTTGCCCAGCGGCTTCGGCGCCGCGGCATCGGTGATGTCGATCAGACCGATCACGCCAAGCGGGCTGTCCGTGTAGACCAGCGTCATGCCATCCGGCGTCGCCGCGATGATCTCGGCAGAGGTCTCGCGCGCGGCGTCCTCACCCTCGGCCATGTTCAGCGGCGTTGCGAAGGAGGCGATGCGGTTGAAGGTCATCTCAGCATGTGCCGAGCCGGCGACAAGAGCCAGCACCGAGCTGACGGTCAGTAGTCTGTTCATAGGGAACCCCCGTTGGATTTCACGGGGGGATCTGTGGCCACGAACGACGACGCTCAGGTAACGGCTATGTTTCAGTTTGATGAAAGCTGAGGCCTACGGGGCGGTTGGCTATCGATTGTAGGCCTCGATCTCGATGGCGAGCCGCGTCTGCTTGTCCGCCAGCTCCTTCATGATGTCCTTGCGAAGCGCCGGATCATGCTCGCCGTCCAGTCTTTCCCGAAGCGCGGCGATCTCGATGTTGAGCAGTACCGGAACGGGCCTCGCGTCGGACTCGGCCAGCAGCTTGTCGATCACGCTGGGCGCGGGGCCATCTAGGTCCGGGATCGGCTCGCCGGAACCGGACAGGTCATCGAACTCGCCCCGCGCCTCCATTCGGCTCAGGAAAAGGTCGATCGTCAGATTGAGCGGATGTGCCATGGGATACCCTCGCAAGTCGCCGAAATAAGCATTTCCCCAGAAGGTTCAATCGTCCCGCCCTGCGACGAACCGACCTGCCCCCCCGGGCACGGCCGAAATGGAGTCGCCTCAGAACGGGCGGACGACATTGCCCGAATAGAAGAACACCCCGAGCCCTACGAGGAACAGCACGTCTCCGGCCACGGCGTGCAGCAGGAGCGCCATCGGGAACGACCGCCGTATCTCGTAGGCCCAGGCAAATGCCAGCCCGCCCACGAAGGTCATGAAGAGCACCACCCAGGACCAGTACATGAGGTGCGCCAGCGAGAAGATCGCTGCATTGAGCAGTAGCGCCGCCCACCGCTGCCGGGGCAGGATGGACCGGTAGCGGCGGAAGTAGAGCGCCCGGAAGAGCAACTCCTGCGGAAGCGCGGAGAGCAGCGGATAGAGCATCAGGATCATGATCATCAGTTCCGGCTGCCGCCGCACCAGCGAAAACAGAGCCTCCGGCCGCACCAGCCAGAGCAGCCCGGTTCCGAACAGCATGACCAGCAGGCCAATCAGCCAGATCCACGCCCAGTCGATGCTGTCGCGCCCCGCGAACAGGTCGCGCCAGCGGAACGTCGCGGTGCGGTGCAGCAGCACCAGCCCGATAGCGGTCATCGCGAAGAGCACCGGGAACATATGCTGCGGCGGGACCACGATCGCCATTACGATTGGCGACAGCACGAACAAGGCAAGGAATTCGGCGCGGAGCCGTCCCGCGCCGGATCTGCCGCTCGATCCCTCCTCGATCATTGCCCGCTCACCATGCGCGGACCCTGTGCCGAAGCGCGCAGCCACGCAATGGGGGATCGCCTCGAGGGCCATCACTTTCCCTCTCGACACTCCCCGCACGCCCCGCCATCTCGACGTCCGGTCATACCGCCCCTTGCGCCCCCCCGCTCGCTGTCTATAACGCAGACAATTTGCGCCGCCCCTGCTGCCCGGAGACTCACTCATGCCCAAACGCACCGATATCTCGTCCATCATGATCATCGGCGCGGGGCCAATCGTGATCGGCCAGGCCTGCGAGTTCGATTACTCCGGCGCCCAAGCGTGCAAGGCGCTTCGCGAGGAAGGCTATCGGGTCATCCTGGTCAACTCCAACCCGGCAACGATCATGACCGACCCCGGCATGGCCGACGCGACCTACATCGAACCGATCACCCCCGAGATCGTCGCCAAGATCATCGAGAAGGAGCGCCCCGACGCGCTGCTGCCCACGATGGGCGGGCAGACCGGGCTGAACACCTCGCTGGCGCTGGCCGACATGGGTGTGCTCGAAAAATTCGGCGTCGAGCTGATCGGCGCCAACCGCGAAGCCATCGAGATGGCCGAGGACCGCAAGCTTTTCCGTGAGGCGATGGACCGGATCGGCCTGGAGAACCCGCGCGCCACAATCGTCTCCTCGCCCAAGGGCGAGAACGGCAAGTACGACATCAAGGCCGGCCTTGCGCTGGCCATGGAAGCCATCGAAACGGTCGGCCTGCCTGCGATCATCCGCCCCGCCTTCACCCTCGGCGGCACCGGCGGAGGCATCGCCTATAACCGGGACGATTACGAATACTACTGCCGTTCGGGGCTTGAAGCCTCGCCCGTCAGCCAGATCCTGATCGACGAAAGCCTTCTGGGCTGGAAGGAATTCGAGATGGAGGTTGTCCGCGACAAGGCGGACAACGCGATCATCGTCTGCGCCATCGAGAACGTCGATCCGATGGGCGTGCACACCGGCGACTCCATCACCGTGGCTCCCGCGCTGACGCTGACCGACAAGGAATACCAGATCATGCGCAACGGCTCGATTGCCGTTCTGCGCGAGATCGGCGTGGAGACCGGCGGATCCAATGTCCAATGGGCGATCAACCCCGAGGACGGCCGCATGGTCGTGATCGAGATGAACCCGCGCGTCTCCCGTTCCTCGGCGCTGGCCTCCAAGGCGACCGGCTTCCCGATTGCCAAGATCGCCGCCAAGCTCGCCGTGGGCTACACGCTCGACGAGCTCGACAACGACATCACCAAGGTGACGCCCGCGAGCTTCGAGCCGACCATCGACTACGTCGTCACAAAGATCCCGCGCTTCGCCTTCGAGAAGTTCCCCGGCTCCAAGCCCGAGCTGACCACCGCGATGAAATCGGTGGGCGAGGCGATGGCGATCGGTCGGACGATCCACGAATCCCTGCAGAAGGCGCTGGCCTCGATGGAAACCGGGCTGACCGGTTTCGACGAGGTCGCGATCGAGGGCCTGCCCGGGCCCGAGAACATGGTCTATGCGGAAAGCGACGATCCGGTGGTGCCGCAGATCCTCGTCGGCCGCGAGAAAAGCGACCAGATGGCAATAGACAAGGCGGTGACCCGGGCGCTCGCGCTCAAGACGCCGGACCGGCTGCGGGTGATCGCCCATGCCATGCGCTTCGGCTTCTCGGATGACGAGATCCAGGAGATCACCGCCTTCGATCCGTGGTTCCTCGCCCGGATCCGGGAAATCATCGGCACCGAGGCCCGCATCCGCAAGGAAGGCCTGCCGATGGACGAACATGGGCTTCGCGAGCTCAAGATGATGGGCTTCACCGACGCGCGCCTCGCGGCGCTGACCGGCCGCGACGAGGCCAACGTCCGCCGTGCCCGCGAAAACCTCGGCGTCGTGGCCCAGTTCAAGCGGATCGACACCTGCGCCGCCGAGTTCGAGGCGCAGACGCCCTACATGTACTCGACCTACGAGGTCCCGGCGATGGGCGAGACGGAGTGCGAAGCGCGCCCGTCCAACGCCAAGAAGGTCGTCATCCTCGGCGGCGGCCCGAACCGGATCGGCCAAGGCATCGAGTTCGACTATTGCTGCTGCCACGCCTGTTTCGCGCTGACCGAGGCGGGTTACGAGACCATCATGGTCAACTGCAACCCCGAGACCGTCTCCACCGACTACGACACCTCGGACCGGCTCTACTTCGAGCCGCTCACTTTCGAGCATGTCATGGAAATCCTGCGGGTGGAGCAGGAAAAGGGCACGCTGCACGGCGTGATCGTGCAGTTCGGCGGCCAGACGCCGCTCAAGCTCGCCAACGACCTCGAAGCCGCCGGCATCCCGATTCTCGGCACCACGCCGGACGCGATCGACCTTGCCGAGGACCGCGAGCGGTTCCAGGCGCTGGTGAACAAGCTCGGGCTCAAGCAGCCGAAGAACGGCATCGCTTCCTCCGACGCCGCCGCGATCCGCATCGCCGGCGAGATCGGCTTCCCGCTGGTGATCCGGCCCTCCTACGTGCTCGGTGGCCGGGCGATGGAGATCGTCCGCGATCACGCGCAGCTCGAGCGCTACATTTCCGAGGCCGTCGTGGTCTCCGGCAAGAGCCCGGTCCTGCTCGACAGCTACCTCTCCGGCGCCATCGAGATCGACGTCGACGCGCTCTGCGACGGCAAGCAGGTGCATGTGGCCGGCATCATGCAACACATCGAGGAAGCTGGGGTCCACTCCGGCGATTCCGCCTGCTCGCTTCCGCCCTATTCGCTTTCGGCAGAAACCATCGCGGAGCTGAAGCAGCAGACCGAGGCGCTCGCGCTCGCGCTCAACGTGGTTGGCCTGATGAACGTGCAGTTCGCGATCAAGGACGGCGAGATCTACCTGATCGAGGTCAACCCGCGCGCCTCGCGCACGGTGCCGTTCGTCGCCAAGGCCGTGGGCTCGCCCATCGCCTCGATCGCCGCGCGACTGATGGCCGGCGAGAAGCTCGACTCCTTCGAGCTGATCGATCCGCAGATCGACACCTTCGCGGTCAAGGAGGCGGTTATGCCCTTTGCCCGCTTCCCCGGCGTCGACACCCTGCTCGGACCCGAGATGCGCTCCACCGGCGAGGTGATGGGTTCGGACAAGAACTTCCACCGCGCCTTCCTCAAGGCCCAGATCGGCGCCGGCTCGGACCTGCCCGCTTCGGGCTGCGTCTTCCTGTCGATCAAGCCGGAGGACAAGACCCCGCAGCTGGTGGAAACCGCGCGAACGCTCCACGAACTCGGCTTCGAGATCCTCGCGACGCGGGGCACCGCCTCGTTCCTAAAGGAACACGAGATCCCGGCGAAGATCGTCAACAAGGTCTACGAAGGCCGCCCCAACATCGTCGACGTGATGAAGGACGGGCAGGTGAACCTGGTGATGAACACCACCGAGGGCGCGCAGGCGGTGGAAGACAGCCGCTCGATGCGAACCGTCGCGCTGATGGACAAGATCCCCTATTTTACCACCCTCGCCGCTGCCCATGCCGCTGCCCTGGCCATGAAGGCCCGGGAAGAAGGCGAGATCGAGGTTCGCGCGCTCCAGGACGTCTGAAGCCCCCCCCTCTCCGACCTGGCCGCCGCGCGTGCAGCGCGCGGCCACGCCCAACCGGGACCGGGGCATCTTCGATGCCGTGGCCCCGGGCGGGAGCCGCCCCATTTCGGCGGCTACAGGATGTCCGGTTTTCCACGACGGCGTCGGATGATACCCCTGCCCCGGCCAGACCAGACTCCGAGTTTTCAAAGCCAGATGAAGCACGTTTTCATAATCACCTATGGCCGGACCGGCTCCACCGCGCTGATGAAGGCGCTCAACTCCATCGAGGGCGCTTGTCTGAGAGGCGAGAACGGCGGCCTGCTGCGCCCGCTCGCCGAGGCCTTCATGATTTCGCAGCGCTCCCGGCGGCGCCACGGCGCGGCCAGCGGGCCGGTATCGCACCCATGGTATGGCGCCGGCGAGATGCGGCCGCACAGGTTCGGTGCCAGCCTCGCCCAGGCCTTCACACGCGACGTGCTCGCCCCGCCCGAGGGCACGCGGCTTACCGGCTTCAAGGAGATCCGCTACACCGCCGACGGCCTGACCGATCAGGCCTTCCGGGGCATCCTGCGTTTCATGCTCACCCAGTTCGAGGAGTCCCGCGTCATCTTCCTGACCCGGAACCCCGAGGAAGTGGCCGATTCCGCCTGGTGGCAAACCCGCGACCGCGACATCGTGATCGACGTCCTTGACGCCACGATCGAGCGCTTCAGGCACGCCCACGAGGACTTCCCCGAGCAGACCTTCCTCCTCGACCATGCCAGCTTCAATTCCGACCCGGAGGGCCTGCGCCCACTGCTGCAATGGCTCGGCGAGGAGATCCCGCCCGAGGCGCTGGCCGCGGCACTGGCCGAACGGGTGGCCGAGGCCTCCGGCACCGGCAGCCCGGACGAGGAGGATGCCGACGCCTCCGAAGACACCGAGCCCGAACTCGCGGCGGATCTGTCGCACTGACATCTGACCGGTGCCGGCCTGCCCGGAAATGCCGCTGCGACGCAACGGCGTTCACGCCGGATTTGCTTGACCTTCCTTCGCAACCGGGTGCAAGGACGGGCACCCAGAAGGAGGGGCATCGATGCATCAGCCAGCGATAACCGGTGCGGGAGTCTTCACGCCGTCACAGGCCATTTCCAATGACGAACTCGTCGCCGCCTACAACGCTTATGCCGATCGCAGCAACGCGGCGAATGCCGCGGCGATCGCCGCCGGCGAGGCCGAGCCGCTGGCCCATTCCTCCTCCGAATTCATCGTCCACGCCTCCGGAATCGAGAGCCGCTTCGTGCTCGACAAGACCGGCACCCTCGACCCAGACATTATGCATCCCATCTTCCGGGCGCGGAGCGACGACGAACCCTCCCTGATGGCCGAGATCGGCGTGGAAGCCTGCAACGCCGCGCTCCGCCAGGCCGGTGTCGCCGCCGAGGAGATCGACCTGGTGATCTGCGCCGCGTCGAACCACGAGCGCGCCTACCCGGCCATCGCCATCGAGATCCAGCAGTTGCTGGGCTGCGGCGGTTTCGGATTCGACATGAACGTCGCCTGTTCCTCCGCCACCTTCGGCCTTCAGGCTGCGGCCGACATGATCCGCACGGGGTCCGTCCGCAAGGCGCTGGTGGTGAACCCCGAGATCTGCTCGGCACATCTCGAATGGCGCGACCGGGACTGCCATTTCATCTTCGGAGATGTCTGCACCGCCACCGTTGTCGAACGGGCCGAGGACGCGAAGGGGGATCACTTCCTGATCCGCTCGACCCGCTGCGCCACCGAGTTTTCGAACAACATCCGCAACAACAACGGCTTCCTGCGACGCACCCGCGAGGGGCATATGGACGACCGCCGGGACATGCTCTTCATGCAGGAGGGCCGGAAGGTCTTCAAGCAGGTGCTGCCGCTGGTCTGCGCCCATATCGCGGACCACATGGAAGCCGAAGGCGTCACGGCCGACCAACTCAGCCGGCTCTGGCTCCACCAGGCCAACAAGACCATGAACGACTTTATCGGCAAGAAGGTCCTAGGCCGGACGCCGGATGCCGACGAGCAGCCCAACATCCTGCAGGACTACGCGAACACCTCCTCGGCAGGCTCGATCATCGCCTTCGCCCAACATTCCGAGGATCTCGCCGAGGGTGACCTCGGCATCATATGCTCCTTTGGCGCGGGCTACTCGGTGGGCTCCGTCATCGTGCAAAGGAAGACCGCATGATCCGGCGCCTGCTGGCTCTCGCCGCCCTGACAATGCTTGCCGGATGCGGCGTGCCCTTCGTTCCGTTCATCTGACGGCCGGGACCGGAGGGTTGCCCGCTCCATGACTTCCACATAGCCAGTCCACATTTCCGGGATGGGATGCCTGATGGAGAAAACCGCCCGCTTCCCTCACAGGTCGCGGGTCGCTCCATGAGATCCATCATCCGGGATTGCCTGACTGCATGAAACGAATGGAATTTGCGGTCGCCGTATGCGTGCTGGCCGCCAATTGCTTCGGCCCCTTCCCGGGAAGTGTGTCTTCGGCGCCAGCGCCGCACGTTGCTTAAGTACCGGCCGTGGCCGCACGGCTGGCAGCAGTCCTTGCGAGGGCCGTCCCGGTTCCGGGCTGAGCCCCAGAAGCGGGAGGATGGAGGGCGGGGGAGCTATCCCCCGCCGGTCCCGTCAGGCGTGTATCGGACCGTCGCCGCAGGCCATTGCCGCCTCGCGCACCGCTTCCGACGTCGTCGGGTGGGCGTGGCAGGTCCGGGCGAGATCCTCTGCGGACGCGCCGAACTCCATTGCGACACAGATCTCGTGGATCATCTCGCCCGCGACGGGGCCGATGATATGGGCGCCAAGGATCCGGTCGGTCTCCTTGTCGGCCAGGATCTTCACGAAGCCGTCGGACTGCATCATCGCCTTGGCGCGGCCGTTGCCCATGAAGTTGAACTTGCCGACCTTGTAGGCGCGTCCCGCTTCCTTGAGCTGCTCTTCCGTCGCGCCGACCGAAGCGACCTCGGGCGTCGTGTAGACCACGCCGGGGATGATGTTGTAGTCGATATGCGGCTTCTGGCCGGCGATCATCTCCGCCACCGCGCCGCCCTCGTCCTCGGCCTTGTGGGCGAGCATCGGGCCTTCGATCACGTCACCGATGGCGTAGACGCCCGGCACGCTGGTCCGGTAATGCGCATCGACCTCGATCTGGCCGCGCTTGGTCAGCTTCACGCCGAGCGCGTCGAGCCCCAGCCCCTCGGTGTAGGGGACGCGGCCGGTGGAGACGAGAACAACATCAGCGTCGATCGTGTGCTCGGCCGCGTCCTTGCGCATCGCATAGGTGACCTTGGCCTTGGTCTTGAGCGTCTCGACCTTGGAAACCGCTGCGCCGGTGATGATCTCCAGCCCCTGCTTCTTAAGGATCTTCTGGAAATTGCGGGCGATCTCCGCATCCATTCCCGGTGTGATACCGTCCATGAACTCGATGACGGTGACCTCGGAGCCCAGCCGCTTGTAGACCGAGCCCAGTTCGAGGCCGATCACGCCGCCGCCGACAACAACCATCTTCTTCGGGATCTTCGGCAGTTCGAGCGCGCCGGTCGATGTCACGACGATCTTCTCGTCGATGGTCACCTCGGCCCCCGGGATCGACGCGGCATCGGAGCCCGACGCGATGATGATGTGCTTGGCCTCGTGGACCTCGTCGCCGACCTTCACCTTGCCGGCCTCGGGGATCGAGCCCCAGCCCTTGAGCCAGTCGATCTTGTTCTTCTTGAACAGGAACTCGACACCCTTGGTGTTGGCACCGATCACGTCGTCCTTGAAGGACAGCATCTTCTCCCAGTCGACCTTCGGCGCCGCGGCCTTGATGCCCATGGCGTCGAAATTATGCTCCGCCTCGTGGACAAGGTGCGAGGCGTGCAGCAGCGCCTTGGAGGGGATGCAGCCGACATTGAGGCAGGTGCCGCCGAGAGTTTCGCGGCCTTCGACACAGGCGGTCTTGAGCCCGAGCTGGGCGCAGCGGATGGCGCAGACATAGCCGCCGGGTCCGGCGCCGATTACGATGACGTCATAGGATGCCATGTGATGTTCCTTCGGTTGTTTTGGCGAGGCCGCGCTCGTGCGTTCGCCTGAATTCTGTCTCGTTTGAAAGCGCTACGAAGCGGATCGATCAGGGCTCATAACCGAATGCCTCGTAGTCCTTCCCGTATACCGAAATCAGGCGTGACCTGACTTCGCTCCTCGTCATCCACTCCGGGAACGATGCCATCTCATCGTTCACATTGAGCCGCACACCTGTGCCCTTCGGGTGTTTGCCAAGTGCCTCGCAGAGGTCCTTCTCGAACTTGTCTGCCGCCTCGAGCCGGCCGACTACGTTGGGCGGGTAGATATCGGGACGGATGTCCCACCATTGGGGCCGCCAGTGGGCGTTTGGGGGGCGGCCCGCATAACCGGAAACCGAAAGCTCCACATAATCAAGGAACCGCTCGAAGCCTTCCTGCGTGAAGGGATGTTCCTCCCAATCGAACCCGGTAGCCGCTGTCATTCGAATGCGTTCGTCGACAAATTGCGGGCTGCCGAGCTTGTTCGATTTGCAGATATACCTGAAGGAAGACCAGGCGCGGCCCGTGGGGTTGCGGACGGTGGCGATACGAATCGCATTGTCCAGATAGTCAGCCAGACTGATTATATCCGTCCGGGCAAGCAGTTCCCGGAACACCCCGGCGAACATGGTCAGATGCAACGCAGAATCCGAAAGGTTGGACTCGCTCGAGACGGTCGTCTTGAGCGGCACACCGAATTCGAGCTCGAACAGGAGCGCAAGGGCAGAATTGGTGCCCGTCTTGCCTACAGGCGAATAGGCCCAGGCATTGCTCTTCGGCGTGAAGATGTACTGAAAGAACAGATCATGTGCGGCGCGGCTCTCGAAGCGACGACCAATTGACGCATACGACGTCTCCAGCAGCTTCGACCTGTTCGCGGGCTTCACCGGCCGATCGAAGAAGAGCTTTGATCCGGTTTTCTCCATTGCTCGAACCACGTGTGCCCTTCGCATCCTTGAAAGTGCCCGATCCGGATCCGTCGATCCCCTGGGCTCTCTGGAACCGGTCTCGACAGGGATACCTCGGGGGTAATCGGAACCAAGTGACGGCCGACCATTTGCCCGACCCATATGATATTGGCCGGGGCCGCGCGGTACGACCCCGGCTCGAACCCTACAGATCCATGAGCAGGCGACGCGGATCCTCGAGCGCTTCCTTGACCTTCACCAGGAAGGTCACGGCGCCCTTGCCGTCGACGATGCGGTGATCGTAGCTGAGCGCCAGATACATCATCGGGCGGGCGACGATCTCGCCGTTGATGACCATCGGGCGCTGCTGGATCTTGTGCATGCCGAGGATGCCGGACTGCGGCGGGTTGAGGATCGGCGAGGACATCAGCGAGCCGTAGACGCCACCGTTGGAGATGGTGAAGGTGCCGCCCTGCATCTCGGCCATCGAGAGCTTGCCGTCGCGGGCGCGCTTGCCCTTCTCGGCGATGGCGGCCTCGATCTCGGCGAACGACATGCGATCGGCGTCGCGGATGACTGGGACGACGAGGCCCTGGGGCGTGCCCGCGGCGATGCCCATGTGCACGAAGTTCTTGTAGACGATGCTGTCGCCGTCGATCTCGGCGTTGACCTCGGGTACTTCCTTCAGCGCGGCGCAGCAGGCCTTTGTGAAGAAGGACATGAAGCCGAGGCGGACGCCGTGGCGCTTCTCGAACTCGTCCTTGTACTGGCTGCGAAGCGCCATGGTCTCGGTCATGTCCACCTCGTTGTAGGTGGTCAGGATTGCGGCGGTGTTCTGGGCATCCTTGAGACGGCGGGCGATGGTCTGGCGCAGGCGGGTCATCTTGATCCGCTCTTCGCGCGCGGCGTCCTCGGCCGGGACCGGCGCACGGGGCGCGGCCGGGGCGGCGGGCTTGTCGGCCGGGTTGGCCAGCGCCTTGAGCACGTCTTCCTTCATCACGCGGCCATCGCGGCCGGACCCCTGGACGGCGGCCGGGTCGATGCCCTTCTCGGCCATCAGCTTGCGGGCGGAGGGGGCGTCGGCAACGTCCTTCGCCGGGGCAGCGGCGGGCGCCGGAGCGGCGGCCGGGGCGGCTTGTGGTGCCGGCGCGGCTGCGGCGGCTCCCTCACCGGCGGAGATCACCGCAAGCTTAGCGGTGGCGTCGACCGTGGAGCCTTCGACGGCGACGATCTCGGTCAGGACACCGGAGGCCGGCGCCGGAACCTCGACCGACACCTTGTCGGTCTCCAGTTCGCAGAGCATCTCGTCCTGCGCGACGGCATCGCCGACCTTCTTGAACCAGGTGGAGACGGTCGCTTCGGTCACGCTTTCGCCCAGCGTCGGGACCATCACGTCGACCGAGGCGCCACCGGCGGCAGGCGCGGCCGCGGGGGCTTCGGCGGCGGGCGCGGCAGCAGCGGCGGGGGCGGCGGCCGCTCCCTCGCCTTCGTTCAGGGTGGCCAGCAGCGCATCGACCCCGACGGTCTCGCCCTCGGCGGCGACGATCTCGCCAAGGACGCCCGCTGCGGGGGCCGGCACCTCGACGGTCACCTTGTCGGTTTCAAGCTCGCACAGCATCTCGTCCACCGCCACGGCATCGCCGGGCTTCTTGAACCATGTGGCGACAGTGGCCTCGGTGACGCTCTCGCCCAGGGTGGGCACGCGGACTTCAATGGTCATGGTCTTACTTTCCTTCGATGGTCAGCGCTTCGTCGATGAGCGCGGCTTGCTGTGCTTTGTGCTGGCTGGCGAGGCCGGTGGCCGGCGAGGCGGAGGCGGCGCGGCCGGCATAGACCGGGCGATTGTGCCGCGCCTTGATCCGGGTCAGGACCCATTCGATATTGGGCTCGATGAAGGTCCAGGCACCCTGGTTCTTGGGCTCTTCCTGGCACCAGACCATCTCGGCCTCCTTGAACCGTTCCAGTTCCTTGACCAGCGAGATCGCCGGGAAGGGATAGAACTGCTCGACGCGAAGCAGGTAGATGTCGTCGATGCCACGCGCATCGCGCTCCTCCAGCAGGTCGTAGTAGACCTTGCCCGAGCACATCACGACCCGCTTGATCTCGCTGTCCGGCTTCAGCTTGGTCTCGGAATTCCCGTATTGCGCATCATCCCACAGGACGCGGTGGAAGGAGGACCCTTCGATGAAGTCTTCCTTCCGGCTGATGCAGAGCTTGTGGCGCAGCAGCGACTTGGGCGTCATCAGCACCAGCGGCTTGCGGAACGAGCGGTGCAGCTGGCGGCGCAGGATGTGGAAGTAGTTCGCCGGGGTCGAGCAGTTGGCGACGATCCAGTTGTCCTGACCGCAGAGCTGCAGGAAGCGCTCGAGACGGGCGGAGGAGTGCTCCGGGCCCTGCCCTTCGAAGCCGTGCGGCAGCAGCATCACCAGGCCGGACATGCGGAGCCACTTGCTCTCGCCTGAGCTGATGAACTGGTCGAACATGATCTGCGCACCGTTGGCGAAGTCGCCGAACTGGGCCTCCCACAGGGTCAGCGCGTTGGGTTCGGCCAGCGAGTAACCGTATTCGAACCCGAGCACGGCGTATTCTGAGAGCATCGAGTCGATGACCTCGTATTGCGCCTGCCCCTCGCGGATGTGGTTGAGCGGGTAGTAGCGCTCTTCATCCTGCTGGTTGATGAAGCCCGAGTGCCGCTGCGAGAAGGTGCCGCGGGTCGAGTCCTGACCGGCCAGGCGGACCGGGTAGCCCTCGGTCAGCAGCGAGCCGAAGGCCAGCGCCTCGGCCGTCGCCCAGTCGAAGCCATCGCCGGTCTCGAACATCTGCTTCTTGGCTTCGAGAAGCCGCCCGACAGTCTTGTGCAGCGGGAAGCCTTCGGGACCGGTCACGAGCGACCGGCCGACTTCCTCCAGAGTCTCGGCCGAGATCGCCGTCTGGCCGCGCTGGTACTGATCGCCTTCGCGGTCGAGATGCGACCAGCGGCCGTCGAGCCAGTCGGCCTTGTTCGGCTTGAACTCCTTGCCGGCCTCGAACTCGTCGTTCAGGTGGGCCTGGAAGGCGGCCTTCATGTCCTCGATCTCGCCTTCCGGGATCAGACCGTCCTTGACCAGCCGCTCGGTGTAGAGCGCCAGCGTGGTCTTATGCTTCTTGATCCGGTTGTACATGATCGGATTGGTAAACATGGGCTCGTCGCCCTCGTTGTGCCCGAACCGCCGGTAGCAGAAGATGTCGATCACCACGTCCTTGTGGAACTTCTGCCGGAACTCGGTGGCAACCTTGGCGGCGTGCACCACGGCCTCCGGGTCGTCGCCGTTGACGTGGAAGATCGGCGCCTCGACCATCAGCGCGATATCCGTCGGGTACGGCGAGGAGCGCGAGAAGTGCGGCGCCGTGGTGAAACCGATCTGGTTGTTCACCACGATATGGATCGTTCCGCCGGTGCGATGCCCCTTGAGGCCCGAGAGGCCGAAGCATTCGGCCACGACGCCCTGACCGGCAAAGGCGGCGTCGCCATGCAGAAGGATCGGGATCACGCTGATCCGCTGCTGGTCGTGTTTCTGGTCCTGCTTGGCGCGGCATTTTCCGAGCACCACCGGGTTCACCGCCTCGAGGTGCGAGGGGTTCGCGGTCAGGCTGAGGTGCACGATATTGCCGTCGAACTCGCGATCCGAGGAGGCGCCGAGGTGGTATTTCACGTCCCCCGAGCCGTCCACGTCATCGGGCTTGAAGCTGCCGCCCTGGAACTCGTTGAAGATCGCGCGGTAGGGCTTGCTCAGCACGTTGGCCAGAACCGAAAGCCGGCCGCGGTGGGGCATGCCGACCACGACCTCGGTGGCGCCGAGCGCACCGCCGCGCTTGATGATCTGCTCCATCGCCGGGATCAGCGCCTCGCCGCCGTCGAGGCCGAAGCGCTTTGTGCCCATGTATTTCACATGCAGGAATTTCTCGAAGCCCTCGGCTTCGACCAGCTTGTTGAGGATCGCGCGCCGGCCCTCGCGGGTGAACTGGATCTCCTTGCCGAAGCCCTCGATCCGCTCCTTCAGCCAGGCGGCCTGCTCGGGATCGGAAATGTGCATGTACTGCAGCGCGAAGGTGCCGCAATAGGTGCGCTTCACGATGTCGAGGATCTGGCGCATCGAGGCCATCTGCAGCCCGAGCACGTTGTCGATGAAGATCGGCCGGTCCATGTCGGCCTCGGAGAAGCCGTAGGAGGCCGGGTCGAGCTCCGGGTGCGGGGTCTGGTCACGCATCCCAAGCGGATCGAGATCGGCCACCAGGTGACCACGGATCCGGTAGGCGCGGATCAGCATCAGCGCCCGGATCGAGTCCAGCACCGCGCGCTTAACCTGGTCGTCGGTGACCTCGACGCCCTTTTCCCTGGCCTTCGCCTTGATCTTCTTGCCGGCGTCCTTGACCTCCTCGACCGGCCATTCACCGGTGAGCGCGGCGGTCAGCTCGTCGGCGACAAAGCCGCTCTGACGGGCCCAGGAGGGGCCTTTCGCCTCGGCGCGCACCTCGGCCTCTCCGTCGCCCAGCTGCCGGAAGAACTCCACCCAGGCCTCGTCCACCGATGCCGGATCGGCCGCGTAGCGAGCGTAGAGCTGCTCGACGTATTCGGCGTTGTGTCCCTGCAGGAAGCTGGAAGCGTGGAAGATGTCGTTCTTGCTGTGCTCGGTCATGTTGGCACCCATTGGTTATTATTGAGACCGCACGGATTGCGGAGGGTCTTGAGATAGATGTCGAAGAAGCTAGGCATGGACGCCTCGCAAATCCAGAAAGGCTCGCTCGGTGGATAACCGCCCAGACAGGGGCTGCGCACCTATCGGCGGGAACACGCCGCGGCTGCATTGCCCGTTGCCGGTTCGCACGGCAAAGGCGTCATGGCCCCGACTTCCTTCGGACGCCGGCGCGCCACCGCGACCATTGCCCTGATGAGGAGACAGCGGAGCGGCCCCTGCCAGGCATGACAGGAGCCGCCGAAAACCCACGCGACCGATCCGCCCGTCGGATGACGGGAGTCCTAGCAGACTTGTCCGGATGGCCGCGCGTTGTCTCATGGCGTCAGCCGATGGCTTCGAGCACAGCCTCGCCGAGGCTGGCCGGGCTTTCCGCCACGACGATGCCGGCGGAGCGCATGGCTTCGATCTTGTCCTCGGCGCCGCCCTTGCCGCCGGCGACGATGGCGCCCGCATGGCCCATGCGGCGGCCCGGAGGCGCCGTGCGGCCGGCGATGAAGCCGGCGCAGGGCTTGGAACGGCCCTTCTTGGCTTCGTCCTTGAGGAACTGGGCGGCCTCTTCCTCGGCGGAGCCGCCGATCTCGCCGATCATGATGATCGAGTGGGTTTCGTCATCGGCCAGGAACCATTCCAGCACGTCGAGGTGCTCGGTGCCCTTGATCGGGTCGCCGCCGATGCCGACGCAGGTGGACTGGCCGAGGCCCGCGGCGGTGGTCTGGGCGACCGCCTCGTAGGTCAGCGTGCCGGAGCGGGACACGACGCCCACCGAACCGCGCTTGTGGATGTGGCCCGGCATGATACCGATCTTGCAGGCATCCGGCGTGATGACGCCAGGGCAGTTCGGGCCGATCAGGCGGGTCTTGCTGTCGACCAGCGCGCGCTTGACCTTCATCATGTCGAGCACCGGGATGCCCTCGGTGATGCAGACCACCAGTTCCATCTCGGCGTCGATCGCCTCGAGGATGGAGTCGGCGGCGAACGGCGGCGGAACGTAGATCACGGAGGCATTCGCCTCGGTCACGGCCTTGGCCTCGTGGACGGAGTCGAACACCGGCAGGCCGAGGTGTTCCATGCCGCCCTTGCCCGGTGTCACGCCGCCGACCATCTTGGTGCCGTAGGCGATCGCCTGCTCGGAGTGAAACGTGCCCTGGCTCCCGGTGAAGCCCTGACAGATAACCTTGGTGTTTTCGTCGACGAGTACGGCCATGATGGTCTCTTCTCAGTTGGAATCGTTTATAGGCTCAAGTGTGCGGGCCCGCGCGACGCCGTCCGGCGCCTTCGGGGATTTCGGCGGGAAAAGTTCTTCCCGCTCGGGAAAGAACCTCTCGCGGAGTTTCTCGTTGCTCGGCCCGAGCTGCTCGCGGATGCGGTTGAGAAGCGGCAAGGGCAGCGTCAGGGCCGGACCGCCGGATCCCCAGTACTCGGCGGCTCGGCACAGTTCGGTGCGGAGCGACTGGAGCGTCTCGTTCTTGGTGGTGACCGAGGCGATGTACCGGTTGATCAAAAGGAAGGTGTCCAGCGACTTCTTGGTCAGCGACGGGTTGTAGATATCCGGCCGAACCATTCCGGCAGCGTCGGCGCCCAGGACATCGCAGAAATCCTCCACCAGATCCCCGCCCTTGAGCGCATCGCGCTCCAGCAGGCGGACGACAAGGCGTTCCTCGCCCGCGACGTTCGCCCACTGCCGGAGGTTCTTCAAGTGATTGCCGTGGCCCTTTTTCAGGAAGGTCTCCACGAAATCCTCGAAGCTCTTGTCCACGCCGCGCCGAACCGCCTCGGAATAGGCGCTCAGGATCAGATCTTCCTGACGGCGCAGGTAAACGACGTAGGTCACCTCGTCGAAATGCGATTTCATGAGCCGGTCGAAGGTGCCGATGCGCTCCTGATCGAACAGGTAGGGCCAGGCGTGCTCGCTCGAGGCGACCCAGGTGTGCATTTCCTTTGGCGCCGCGGCCAGCCGCCGCTCGAACGCCTGCATCATCTCGGCTGCATAGGCCTTGGCGTCGGCGACATCCTCCAACCCGAGCATCCGCCGGATATAGGGATCGGGCGGCAGGAGTTCGAGCTCCGCCAGTGCGGCGATGGGAAACTCCCATTGGCTCGAGATGTCCGGAACGATCCGGTCATAGAAGATCCCACTCCCGGAGAGCGCCTTGCAGTTCTGTTCGAGAAACACCTGCAGCGTCGTGGACCCGGTCTTGGGCCGGCCGATGTGGAAGATGGCGTTCATTGCGCCGCTTCCTTGGTCGCACGCCGCTTCTTGCCGCCCTTGAGGCCTTTCTTGCGGCCGCCGGCGTTTCCTCCACCGGAGGCCGGCGTCGGAATCACGAATTCGAGACCGGCCTCGCACAGCTCGTCGATCGTCGGCTGGTTGACGGCCGGATCGGACGGCGCGGGCTTCGCCTTGGGCGGGAACATCTCGGACCGCTGTGGGAAGAAATCCTCGCGCAGCTTGCGGTTGGTGCCCTCGTTCGCTTCCCGGATGCTGGCGATCTGACCCGCCGTCAGCACGAGTTTGCGCTCTGCGGACGGCAGTTGCATCAGCCGGCTCTCGGCGTCGCGCATCAGATCCGTAACCGCGCGCCGGCCGCCGACCTGCTGCAACTTGACGTTGGCCTGCCGCAGGAATTCGGCGGCAGCAACGCTCAGCGCCTCGTTCTTGCGCGGCGGTACGGTCAGTCCGGTATGGTCGATGCCGACCGCATCGGCAAAATCGGCGATCAGGTCGCCATCTTTCATGGCATCGGGTTCGAGCAGGCGCAGCACGAAGCGATCGGAGCCGACAGCGTCGCACCAAAGCTTGCCCATCTCGTGGTAATTGCGCTGCTTCGCGTTCTCGAGGAACTCGTCGAGGGTATGCGTCGCGCCGTGCCGCAGGGTCTGCGAGTAGCGGCTCAGCAGCCAGTCTTCCTGCCGGCGGATGTAGCAGACATAGCGAACCTCGGAGAAGAACTGCCCCATCCAGCCGTCAAGCGCCTTTGCCAACTCCGGCGTGGTGGTCAGGCTGCCGAGATCTTCGCTCGAGAAGATCCACGTCAGGTCCTTGCCGCGCTTCACGGCCTTGCCGAAGACCTCGGTGTAGACGCGGGCGACCTCGGCCTGGGCCTCCAGGTCGGTGAGCCCGTAGAACCGGCGCGTCTCCTTGTGCGGCATCAGCACGCCCGCACGATCCATCTGGCAGATGCCAAGCTCCACATGCGCCCGCCGCCGCTTCAGGTCCGGATAGTTGATCCGGTCATAGGCGGCCCCGCGTTCGGGCAGACGGTCGGCATTCGCCAGCAACCAGCCCTGGATCGAGGTGGTTCCGGTCTTGGGAAGGCCTATGTGAACGACGGCACGCATGGGGTGATCTCTCTTCGATAGGGGGGCACCGGTCAGGTGCCCCCGATTGCAGGTGTCGGGGGCTTATTGGGCCGCCGACTTGACAGCTGCAACGATCTTTTCGGCACCGTCCTTGAGATTGTCGGCCGCGATCACGTTCAGGCCGGAGGTGTTGATGATCTCCTTGCCCTTCTCGACGTTCGTGCCTTCGAGACGGACGACCAGCGGCACCTTCAGGCCCACTTCCTTGACGGCGGTGACAACGCCCTCGGCGATCACGTCGCAGCGCATGATGCCGCCAAAGATATTCACCAGGATGCCCTTCACATTCGGGTCAGAGGTGATGATCTTGAAGGCCTCGGTCACCTTCTCCTTGGTCGCGCCGCCGCCCACGTCGAGGAAGTTCGCCGGCTCGGAACCGTAGAGCTTGATGATGTCCATCGTCGCCATCGCGAGGCCGGCGCCGTTGACCATGCAGCCGATCTCGCCGTCGAGTGCGATGTAGTTCAGATCGAACTTCGAGGCCTCGAGTTCCTTCGGATCCTCTTCGGTCTCGTCACGCAGCGCCGCGATGTCGGGGTGGCGGTAGATGGCGTTGCCGTCGAAGCCCATCTTGGCGTCGAGGCATTTGAGGTCGCCGCCGTCGGTCACGATCAGCGGATTGATCTCGAGCATCTCCATGTCCTTGTCCACGAAGAGCTTGTAGAGCGTGCCCATCAGCTTGACGCACTGCTTCACCTGCTGGCCTTCGAGGCCCAGCATGAAGGCGATGCGGCGGCCGTGGAACGCCTGGTAGCCGGTGGCCGGGTCGACGGAGAAAGACAGGATCTTCTCGGGCGTGGAGGCCGCGACCTCCTCGATGTCCATGCCGCCCTCGGTCGAGCAGACAAAGGAAATGCGCGAGGTGCCGCGGTCGACCAGCAGCGCGAGGTAGAGTTCGCGCTCGATGCCCGAGCCATCCTCGATGTAGATGCGGTTGACCTGCTTGCCGGCCGGGCCGGTCTGGTGGGTCACCAGCGTACGGCCAAGCATCTTGCGCGCCTCGTCGGCGGCTTCCTCGACCGACTTGGCAAGACGGACGCCGCCCTTCTCGCCCGCGTCGGCTTCCTTGAAGGACCCCTTGCCGCGGCCGCCGGCGTGGATCTGGGCCTTGACGACCCAGAGCGGTCCGTCCATTTCTCCGGCTGCGGTCTTGGCCTCCTCGGCCTTGAGGACGACGCGGCCATCACTGACCGGGGCGCCGTAGTCGCGAAGCAGAGCTTTCGCCTGGTATTCATGGATGTTCATGAACTTGTCCCGTCTTGCTGCGATTTTTGCCTCACTGGCATGCCGTGGTGTGCAAGTGAACGGTTTTTTCGCTTCAGAGCCCTTTGTTAGCGCAAAAAGCGACATTTGTGATCACAGCCTCAAAAGGTGTGATCACAAAGCAGGAGTCCAGCGCGCCGAGGTCTCGAAGGCTAACAGAATCAGTTGCGGGACATGGGTTGGCAATTGAGGGGGGCGCCAACCGGCGGCTCTCGCTTACCATACGGCAGCCCGCCACGGAATCGCCGCCTCGCAAACCAGATTGCACCACTGGCCTGTAGGATGAACGGGGCGGGGTGTCCCCTTGGCTGGAAACGGGAGGATCAGCGTGGCACAGGAGATCAGTTGGGGCGTGGTGGCAACGGTTCGCGAGCCGGCCGATCTCGTTCTGGCTTTCGCCACCCATCACCTCGGGCTTGGCGCTGCCGAGGTCACGCTGTTCTTCGACGACCCGGAAGATCCCGGCGCAGCTCTGCTGGAACAGATCCCCGACTGCACCGTCCACCGTTGCGGCGAGGAGTACTGGCAAGGCACACGCCGGCGCGAGCGCCCGGCGCTTCAGTCGCAACGCCAAATGCTGAACGCCACGTGGAGGTACAACAAAACGTCCGTCGACTGGCTTCTGCACATCGATGCCGACGAGTTCCTCCACCTGCCCGTCCCCCTTGCAGAGGAACTGGAGGCGCTGCGTCCCGGCGACGGCTGGCTCAAGATCCGCAATTTCGAACGTGTCTGGCGCACCGGCGCGCAAGGTGGCGCGATCTTTGACGGGGTGTTCCGCAAGCCGGTCAAGGATGCCGACGATGACCTAGCGCGGATCTACGGATCAAAGGCACGATTTCTATGGAACGGGTTTGCAGGGCATCCGATCGGCAAGGCGCTGTCGGCCACCGACCGCGACTTCCGCATCTACACCCATTCGCCGCGCGCGGGGCGCGGCGCGGAGAACCACCTGCCCCCCTACCGCACCGCCCGCCATGCCGCGCTGCTGCATTTCGACGGGCTGACGCCGCTACACTGGGCCGCCAAGACCCTGCGCTATGCCGAACAGGGCGACGCGGCGATCGACGTGCTTTTGCACCCGCAAAGACAGGCGCAGGTGCGCCATGTACGGGACGCCTGTCCCGACCTCCGTGCGATCCTCGATTTTCATGGAGACTTGTTTCACCTCTCGGAGCAGGAGGACCTTGCGCTCAGCCTGATCGGCGCGCTCAGCACTGCAAGGATCGATCCCGAAGCGGAGATCGCCCGGTTCCTTCCTGGATACCGCCCCCGGTTCGACGCTCGGCATTTCGACGAGATGCTGGGACAGGAGAACGCCGCCCGGTTGATGACGCGCGTGTCCGCAGTTCCGCGGTAACGGGGCCTGTGCCTCAACCACGGGGATGCTTGCGAAAACGGTCGAACAGTCCAGGCTTGCTGGAAATGGCCAGTGGGCGCACTTTTCCTGTCGCTGCCGGGTGCAGATACCGGTCTGCAGCGATCAAGGCCTCAACATGGCGCAAGAGGTCGGGACCATTGAGTGCTTCGAGACTCTCGAGCAGCCCGACATCTGGGTCGTAGGTTCCATGCAGGCGGGACTCGTGGATCACGCGCGGCGCCGTGTCATCGCTGCTCAGAATGGCGGCCTTGCCCGGCTCCTTGAAGTTGTACTCAGGCGGCAAGACGGCGAGCCTCAGGTCGCTGTGGAACAGCAGTTCGCGAAACACCGCCTGGTCGAACTGGGCATCGGATGCATCCATCTCGCCTTCCACCGCTTCGAGGAATGCATGCGTGCGCTTGTTCCGCCTCAACCCCAGCACGCCGGTGTTGATCTGCGGGAAGCTGTTGGGGAGCGGATCGCGATAGTAGCGGCGGCAGGCCCGTGAATTGCGTCGGAACACATGCGCCCCGGCAATGTCGAACTGCTGGAGCAGGTCGAAGATATCCGAGATATCGGCACTCACATAGGTGTCCGCGTCCAGGTAGACACTCCGCTCGAATGGCGAGGAGCGCAACGCCTCGAACTTGGGACGAAAATGGGAGCGGCTGAGACGATGCACTGCATCGAACACCTCGTCGGTGCAGTCGATATCCGCAAACAGATGAATTCGGGCATCCGGAATGGCCTCTCGAAGGCTGCGCGCCGATCGAACCGCGAGCGCAACGTACATCTCGCCCGTTGCCGCGTAGACAAACCCTGTGTCGACCATCCGGCCTCCCCTGATAGGGAAACGCGCGGCGACCAATGCCGCCGCGCGAGAGAAGTCAGGCCAGGCTCGGGTCGATGCCCTTGCAGGCTTCCACGAGGCCGCGCACAGCGGCGACGGAACTGTCGAACATCGACTGTTCTTCCTTGGAGAGCTTGATGTCCACGACTTTCTCGACACCGCCGGCGCCGATCACGGTCGGCACACCGACGTAGAGACCGTTGAGGCCGAGCTCGCCGTCGCACCAGGCGGCACAGGGCAGCAGGCGCTTCTGGTCCTTGAGGTAGGCTTCAGCCATCTCGATCGCGGAGGTCGCCGGAGCGTAGTAGGCGGAGCCGGTCTTCAGCAGGCCGACGATCTCGGCGCCACCGTCACGGGTGCGCTGCACAATCGCGTCCAGCTTCTCCTGCGTGGTCCAGCCCATCTCGACGAGGTCCGGCAGCGGGATGCCGCCAACGGTGGAATAGCGTACCGACGGAACCATGGTGTCGCCGTGGCCGCCGAGCACGAAGGCGGTGACGTCCTTCATCGAGACGTCGAACTCAAGGCTCAGGAAGTGGCGGAAGCGCGCAGAGTCCAGCACGCCGGCCATGCCGCAGACCTTGTTGGTCGGCAGGCCCGAGAACTGCTGCAGCGCCCAGACCATCGCGTCGAGCGGGTTGGTGATGCAGATCACGAAAGCGTCGGGGGCGTTGTCGCGGATGCCCTCGCCCACGGATTTCATGACCTTGAGGTTGATGCCCAGAAGGTCGTCACGGCTCATGCCCGGCTTGCGCGGCACGCCGGCGGTCACGATGCACACGTCGGCGCCGGCGATGTCGGCGTAGTCCTGCGTGCCCTTGAGCTTGGCGTCGAACCCTTCGGACGGGCCGGACTCGGCGATGTCGAGCGCCTTGCCCTCCGGAACGCCCTCGGCGATGTCGAAGAGAACGACGTCGCCGAGTTCCTTCATCGCAGCGAGATGAGCAAGGGTGCCGCCGATCTGCCCGGCGCCGATGAGGGCAATCTTGGGTCTGGCCATTGTCTGAATCTTCCCTGGGTTGGTTGTCTGTTCGGCAGCGTGCGTAGCCATTTGCCCGCGCGCGCGCAAGGTCGCGGCGACGCGGCACAAGGTTGCACATACCTCTTTGGCCTTTCCAATGCCTCCGAATCTGCCGTCCGAGCCGGGTTGAAGGCATTGCGGCGCGCGATTGGGCGCGCCGTATGAGGCCCGCCAATCCTTCGTCAGACCTCCAGCTGCTGACAGGGCGGGAGCAGCGATTCCCGTTCGCTGGCCGCCGCTTCCGACCACACAGTCGCCACGACTGCGATCAGCAGGCACAGAAGGCGCACCGTCCAGCGCAGGCGCCGCATCCAGCGGCGACGGTTGACCCAATGGAAACGCATGTGTCCGATACTCCCAGAATCGGAAACAATCCTGGAGCGCGTGAGGTTAACATCCGGTCAACCCGCGAAGGCCGCCGATCCGCCGCGCACGTTTCTTGCGCGATTCCGCGCTGCGGCATTTCATATCTTGCGCCCGCAGCAAAGGTATGGTCTCAGGCGAAGGCGTAACAACAGGAGAGAGACATGGATATTGCCGCCCGCCCCTATCGCTCGGTGCTCTACATCCCCGGCTCCAAGGAACGCGCGCTGGAGAAGGCGAAAACGCTGCCGGTGGACGCGATCATCTTCGATCTCGAGGACGCGGTCGCAGTGGAAGAAAAGGCCAACGCCCGCGCCCTGCTGACGGCGACGCTCTCCGCGGGTGGCTATGGCAACCGCAGCCAGATCGTCCGCCTGAACGGTGCCGATACCGACTGGGGCGCGGATGATCTTGCGGCAATCATGGAAATCGGCCCCCAGGCCGTGCTGTTGCCAAAGGTGGAGAGCGTACACCAGGTTGCGTCCGTCGCCGCGAAGCTCGATGCCCATCCTGCCTGTGCCGGGACCCGGATCTGGGCGATGATCGAGACGCCCCGCGGCGTGCTGAATGCCGAAGCCATCGCCGCCTCGCCGCGCATGGGCGGCTTCGTGATGGGGACGAACGACCTCGCAAAGGAGCTGAACTGTCGGTTCCGGGCCGACCGGCTACCGCTCCAGACCTCGCTCCAGATGGCCCTGCTGGCCGCCCGCGCCGCCGGGATTGTCTGCGTCGACGGCGTCTACAACGCCTTCAAGGACGAGGCTGGCCTGCGCCATGAATGCGAGCAAGGCCGCGATCTCGGAATGGACGGCAAGACGCTGATCCATCCCGCTCAGGTCGAGATCGCGAACGACGTATTTGCCCCGAGCGCACAGGAAGTCGACCTCGCCCGCCGTCAGATCGCCGCGTTCGAGGAAGCCGAAGCCAAAGGTCTCGGCGTCGCGGTCGTCGATGGAAAGATCGTGGAAAATCTGCATATCGTCACGGCGAAGGCCACGCTGGCGAAGGCGGAGGCCATTGCATCCCTGACGTGAGGAGGCCCCGATGGGCTGGATACTGCTAATTCTCGGCGTGGCGCTCTGGTGGGGCGCGCATCTTCTCAAGCGCGTCGCCCCTGATCTCCGCGCTTCGCTCGGCGATGAAAAGGGCCGCGGCGTCGTGGCGGGCGGATTGCTGCTGTCCATCGTGCTGATGGTGATCGGCTACCGCATGACCGCCTTCGTGAATGTCTGGACGCCCCCCGCCTTCTTCACCCATGTCAACAATCTGCTGGTGCTGATTGCGATCTTCATGATGAGCCCGGCTCCAAGGAAGGGCCGGCTGCTCAACGGCATGCGGCATCCGATGCTTGCCGGATTCAGCCTCTGGGCGGTCGCGCACCTGCTGGTCAACGGCGACCTGGCGTCGATCGTTCTTTTCGGCGGCCTGCTCGGCTGGTCGCTTCTTGCCCCCGTTCTCATCAACCGCGCCGAACCCGAGTGGACGCCCCCCGCCCCCGGCACGCTGGCCAAGGACGGCATGTTCCTGCTCGGCAGCGTCGTGCTGCTGGTCGTGATCGGCCTGATCCACAGCTGGCTCGGCTATTACCCGTTTGGATAAGCCCATGAAAGTCTATCGCTTCCTGACCGAGGACGACACCTCGGCCTTCTGCCACAAGGTTACCGCTGCCCTCTCCAAGGGCTGGCACCTGCACGGCGATCCGACCTGCGCGTTCGACGCCGCCAAGGGCGTGATGCGCTGCGGTCAGGCGGTGGTGAAGGACGTGCCCGGCACCTACAACCCCGACCTGAAGCTGGGAGAGCTCTGACCATGGCCAAGACCAATCCCGGCCGTTTCTTCGAGGATTACCGGCTTGGCGAGACGATCGTGCACGCGGTGCCACGGACCGTCTCGGGCGGTGAGCGCGCGCTCTACCATGCGCTCTACCCGGCCCGTCACGCGCTGGCCTCCTCGGATGAGTTCGCCCGCGCCTGCGGCCTGGGCGCGGCCCCGATGGACGACCTGATCACCTTCCACACCGTGTTCGGCAAGACCGTCCCGGACATCTCGCTCAATGCGGTGGCCAATCTTGGCTATGCCGAAGGCCACTTCCGGGTTCCAGTCGCCGCCGGCGACACGCTGCGCTCGGAGAGCGAGGTGATCGGCCTGAAGCAGAATTCTAACGGCAAGTCCGGTGTCGTTTACGTCCGCACCATGGGGCGCAACCAGCGCGACGAGGTGGTGCTGGATTATGTTCGCTGGGTGATGGTGCGCAAGGGCGACCTCGACGCGCCGGCCCCCGAGACCGTGGTGCCCGAGCTGGCCGCCGTCGTCCCGGCCTCCGAGCTCGTGGTTCCGACCGGGCTCAACTTCTCCGGCTACGATTTCGCGCTCGCCGGCGAGCCTCACCGTTGGGGCAACTACGAGATCGGCGAGCAGATCGACCACGTCGACGGGGTGACCATCGAGGAAGCCGAGCACATGCTCGCCACACGGCTCTGGCAGAACACCGCCAAGGTGCATTTCGACGCCACCTTCCGTCCGGACGGGAAGCGGTTGATCTATGGCGGTCACGTCATTTCGATGGCCCGCGCGCTCAGCTTCAACGGGCTGGCGAATGCTCAGATGATTGTCGGGCTGAACGCCGGCGCGCACGCGAACCCCTGTTTCGCCGGCGACACGGTAAAGGCCTGGTCGGAAGTGCTGGAGAAGGCAGAAACCGCCGCGCCGGGCGTCGGTGCGATCCGGCTCCGTCTGGTGGCAACCAAGGGCGGCGAACCGTTCCGGCTCAAGGACGAGGACGGAAAATACCTGCCCGAGGTACTGCTCGATCTGGACTACTGGGCCCTCATCCCGATGTGAGGTGACGGTGACGAAGCTTGCCGGCGGGACCCGGCGCGCGGCCCACTCTATCCTGTCGCCCCCGGGAACCTGAATGTCCGGCTGTGCCGGTTACGTCCTCTGACGGCAGGTGACCCTGGCGCAGGAGGCTCACCGGTCCCGACTCACTCAAGAGGCGTGAGCTGCCCCAAGGCAGCATGTACAACGACCGGATCCACGGGGATCTTCGCAACAGGTCCCGGACATTCCCGGAACTGCAGATCACCCACAGTTGGCTGATCTTTGTCCCTTTTCATCACGAAGGGTCTTCCTGCTCTCCCAAGCAATGAAAAGGTCAACAATTCGAAGCGATCGACGGGAACGCAGACACATCTCCGAAACGGTGGTTTCCCTATCCAAAAGCACATTTCTCGCTCGCTTGCAGGCCATTCGACCGATTCGCGGAGGGTTTTCGCCTCGGAACCGATTTTGGCATACAAAGGTATCCATAGCCCGGCACCTTTGTGATCACACCCCCGCATCCGTGATCACAAACACCCGCCTATCGACAGATTGCGCCAATTAACCGCGCCGAATCTTGCTGCATCCTCGTGACACGCGCGCCGGAAGTATTACAGAAGGGATCAAATGCGGGATCCAGCCCGCGCAAACCAAGGGAGCCAGATCTCATGGCAGATGTGAACCGGGGGAACCGTCCCCTGTCGCCCCACCTCCAGATCTATAAGCCGCATATCCTGATGGTCAGCTCGATCCTGATCCGGATTTCCGGCAACGGTCTGACGGTCGGCATCATCCTCGTCCTCTGGTGGCTTCTGGCCGCCGCGGCCGGGCCGGAAGCCTACGAGGCGAACATGGCATGGCTCACCAAGTGGTGGCTCGCCAAGCTGGTCTGGTTCGGACTGATCTGGGCGCTTTGGTATCACATGCTTGGCGGCATCCGGCACCTGATCTGGGACGAGGCGGTCGGCCTCGAGCTCGAGACCGCCGAGAAGCTCGGCTGGGGCATCGTCATCGGATCGGTTGTCGGCGCGGTGCTGACCTCGATCATCCTGCTCATCGTCTGACCCGGAGAACGCCATGCAATACCTGACAGATCGCAAGCGTGCCGCCGGCAAGGGCTCCATTGCCCACGGCGCAGAGCATCAGCTTCAAGTCACCTACAGCTCCTACATGATGGCCGCGCTGGTCATCCTTTTCCTGTTCCGCATCGCGCCGCTGGTCGGCGCGCCCTACGAGGTCGTGATCGAAGGTCTGACCCGCCCGTTCAACTTCGTGATCATGGGCCTCTTCATCGTCTCCACGACCTACCACTGGCGCTTCAACATCAAGAAGGTGTTCGAGGACTACGTTCCCCATGGCTGGGACTTCGCCGGCATGATCATCACCACCGCGCTTGGCTGGTTCTTCTGCGGACTGGGCCTATTTGCCCTCGCCAAGATCCTGTTCGCCTCCATGATCGCTGGCTGAGCCCTGGGAGAGAAGAAAACAATGACCGCATACGACATTACCCATCACACCTACGACGTCGTCGTCGTAGGGGCCGGCGGCGCCGGTCTCCGGGCCACCCTCGGCATGGCCGAACAAGGGCTCAAGACGGCCTGTGTGACCAAGGTGTTCCCAACCCGCTCGCACACCGTGGCAGCCCAGGGCGGCATTGCCGCGTCGCTTGGCAACATGGGCCCCGACAGCTGGCAGTGGCACATGTATGACACCGTGAAGGGGTCCGACTGGCTCGGGGACACCGACGCGATGGAATACCTCGCCCGCGAGGCGCCCAAGGCCGTCTACGAACTGGAGCATTACGGCGTGCCCTTCTCGCGCACCGAGAGCGGCCGGATCTACCAGCGCCCGTTCGGCGGCCACACCACCGAATTCGGCGAAGGCCCCCCGGTGCAGCGCACCTGCGCCGCCGCCGACCGGACCGGCCACGCCATCCTGCACACGCTCTACGGCCAGTCCGTGAAGCACGACGCGCAGTTCTTCATCGAGTATTTCGCGACCGACCTCATCATGTCCGAAGACGGCCAATGCCAGGGCATCCTGGCGTGGAAACTGGATGACGGCACGCTGCACGCTTTCAACGCCAAGATGGTCGTTCTGGCCACCGGCGGCTACGGCCGGGCCTATTTCTCGGCGACTTCGGCCCACACCTGCACCGGCGACGGCAACGCCATGGTCGCCCGCCAGGGGCTGCCGCTGCAGGACATGGAGTTCGTGCAGTTCCATCCGACCGGCATCTATGGCTCGGGCTGCCTGATCACCGAAGGCGCCCGCGGCGAAGGCGGCTACCTGACCAACTCCGAGGGCGAGCGCTTCATGGAGCGCTACGCGCCAACCTACAAGGACCTCGCATCGCGCGACGTGGTCAGCCGCTGCATGACCATCGAGATCCGCGAAGGCCGCGGCGTGGGCCCGAACAAGGACCACATCTACCTGCACCTCAACCACATCCCGAAGGAGACGCTCGCCGAGCGCCTGCCGGGGATCACCGAGAGCGCCGAGATCTTCGCCGGCGTGGACCTGACCCGCGAGCCGATCCCGGTTCTGCCGACGGTCCACTACAACATGGGCGGCATCCCGACCAACTACTGGGGCGAGGTGCTGAACCCGGTCGAGGGCGACCCGGACCGCATCGCACCGGGCCTAATGGCTGTGGGCGAAGCGGGCTGCGCCTCGGTCCACGGGGCCAACCGTCTCGGTTCCAACTCGCTGATCGACCTCGTGGTCTTCGGCCGCGCGGCGGCCATCAAGGCCGGCGAAGTGGTCAACCCGAACGAGGCGAACCCGGAACTGAACCAGGCCAGCCTCGATGCGGCGCTCGCCCGCTTCGACAAGATCCGCCACGCCGATGGTGCGGTCCCGACCGCCGACCTGCGCGACGAGATGCAGAAGACCATGCAATCCGACGCAGCCGTCTTCCGCACCGACAAGACCCTCGCCGAGGGCGTCGAGAAGATGAAGGTCGTGGCCGGCAAGCTGGACGACATCAAGGTCACCGACCGCTCCATGATCTGGAACAGCGACCTGATGGAAACGCTCGAGTTGACCAACCTGATGCCGAACGCGATGGCCACCATCGTCTCGGCCGAGGCGCGCAAGGAAAGCCGCGGGGCACATGCCCACGAGGACTACCCGGATCGCGACGACGTCAACTGGCGCAAGCACACCCTCGCCGTGGTGGACGGTCCGGATGTCACACTGACCTATCGTCCCGTGCACCTTGACCCGCTGACCACCCCCGACGAAGGTGGAATCGAACTGGCGAGAATTGCACCGAAAGCGAGGGTTTACTGATGTCCAACCGGGTCAAGCTTCTGACTGCCGCACTTGCACTTTGCATTGCCCTTCCCGGGGCTTCTTCCGCCCTGACCGCCGTCGAGGAACAACGTACGGCGATTCTGGACTGCAAGCGCATTCGGGGAGTCGGCGGCTCGGCCTACCTGGAGCAACAGAAGCCCTCTGCCGGGACCACGCAGATGTCCGTGCGGATCGTTCCGTACGACCGCGTGACCTACATGGATGCGGACTACATCAATGCCTGCGCCGCAAAGCGCGTCGGCCTCGCACCTGCGGAGGGTCGCCTGACCTCGAAGAAGCGGACGGTCGTCCGCTCGATCCGGGCGCCGGGCGGCTACTACGGCATGGACTGCGGCCGCAGTCCGGCCATCCTCTACAAGGGCGATCTCTATTGCCAGTGGGCGCGGCGCTGACATGCGGCGCACCCCTCGCCACTCCTTCGAACCCAAGCCTTGCAGCGGCCGACCCGCCGCATGCACATTGCTGAGGTGACCCTATGGTTCAATTCACACTTCCCAAGAACTCCAAGATCGTGACGGGCAAGACCTGGCCGAAGCCGGAAGGCGCCAAGAACGTGCGCAAGTTCCAGATCTATCGCTGGAACCCCGACGACGGCCAGAACCCGCGGCTCGACACCTACTTCATCGATCTCGACGACTGCGGCCCGATGATTCTGGACGCCCTGATCAAGATCAAGAACGAGATCGACCCGACCCTGACCTTCAGGCGCTCCTGCCGCGAGGGGATCTGCGGCTCCTGCGCGATGAACGTCAACGGCATCAACCGTCTGGCCTGCATCTGGGGCATCGACGGGCAGGATGGAGACATCAAGATCTACCCGCTGCCGCACATGCCGATCGTCAAGGACCTGATCCCCGACCTGACGCATTTCTATGCCCAGCACGCCTCGATCATGCCGTGGCTGGAAACCAAGACCCCGGCCCCCGAGAAGGAATGGCTGCAGAGCCCCGAGGACCGCGCCAAGCTCGACGGCCTCTATGAATGCGTGCTCTGCGCCTCCTGCTCCACCTCTTGCCCGGCCTATTGGTGGAACGGCGACCGCTACCTCGGCCCGGCCGCGCTGCTGCACGCCTATCGCTGGCTGATCGACAGCCGAGACGAGGCCACCGGCGAGCGGCTCGACGACATCGAGGATCCGTACAAGCTCTATCGCTGTCACGTGATCATGAACTGCACGCAAACCTGCCCGAAGGGCCTGAACCCTGGCAAGGCAATTGCTGAGATCCGGCTGATGGCGCAGGCCCGCCTGCACTGATCACGGGCCCGAAGCCAGAAACACAAAGCCCGGCCAATCGGCCGGGCTTTCTCGTTTCAGGTCGGGCTGACGTCTCAGAGACGCTGGAGCAGCTCCGCCTTCTTCTCGGAGAATTCGGCGTCGGTCAGGACGCCGGCGGCATGCAGCGCACCGAGTTTCTCGATCATACCCATGATATCGGCCGAGCTCGCGCTCCCCTGTTCCGGAACTGGCGCCGGGTCCGGCTGGGGCGTCGATTGCATCGGGCCTGGCTCGGCGGGCGCGGCGACCGTCTGGGGTTGTGCAGCCATGTTCGGGCCGACCTGCGGCAGTGACGACAACGCGAACTGCCCGAACTGGCTCGAAAACGAGATGCCGACGAAGGGGTCGCCGGGCGCGGATTGCTGCTGGCTGAAGCCCCCGATGGAGTGGTTCAGGGTATCGAGCAGGATCACCGGCGCGCCATTTCCGGGGTCGAAGGCGATCCGGCAGGCCTGCGGAAAATAGGCATAGCGGACGGTGTTCTGCCCGCCGACCGACGCCGGCGCGCCCAATTCCGCCGGCCACCAGGCGGAACCGGCGATCGTCTGCGGCGCCATGAAGAACGCGCCACTCGCCATGGCCGCCGAGAGCGCCCCGCAGAGCGAGTCGACCTGCGCCTTCAGTCCGTGGTTGAACATGTCCCCGACCATGGTCATGCCGCCGGCCATCCACTGGCCGTTGCCGCCCAGCTCGGGGATGTTGAACTGCGCCATGGTGCCGCCACCGTTGGCGACCGCGCGGGCCATCTGTTCGACCGCGTCGCGCGACAGCCCGAACCGGCCTGAAATATCGTTGATCACGCTGGATCCGTAGTCGGTAATGTCCGACATCTCTCTACTCCTTGAGGCAAATTTGCCGAAGGTATGACATACCGGCCCCATCAATGCGACAGCCGAAGGCACCGCCGACAGCCCGCGCGCGCCCTTGCGCCGCGTCGCGAACCCGGCCACCCTCGCCCGGTCGAAACGCCACAGGACTCCCATGACAGAACCCGCCGACGCCGAAACCCGACGCGCCGTCCAGCCGGTGATCTGCTACCCCGACGACACGCTTCCCCGCCCGGACCTCGCGAGGTACCGGAAGCGCCGCGCCGGTATGCGAAAGGTTTCGGAAACGCTGGTGCCGCCGCGCGACGCGCGATGCTTCGACGTGCCTGCCGGCGCCGCGTTTCGCATCACCTCGGTCGAAGGGCCGCAGGTCGGCGATCTGAACCTCTGGAACGCGGACAACCTCGACGAGCGATTCTTTTCCGGCAAGACGCGGGCGCTGCATGGCACCCACGTCAGCACCGGCGACAGGCTATGGTCCGCCTTTCCGTTCCTGCGGCCGATGGCGACGATCCTGGAGGATACGCTGGAGTGGTACGGAATCGATTCCTTCGGCGGCTCGGTGCATGACGTGATAGGCACCCGCTGCGATCCCTACACGAACGCCCTTTTGAGCGGCGGCCACTACCACCATTGCTGCCATTCCAACCTGACGCGGGCGTTGACCAACCGGAGCGGCCTCGCGCCGGAGGTTGCGGAACGGCACATCCACGACGTGCTCAACGTCTTCATGTGCACCGGCTTCACGCGCGACACCGGCCAGTATTTCATGAAGGCCAGCCCCGTCCGGCCCGGCGACTACATCGAGTTCCTGGCCGAGATCCCGCTGCTCGGCGCGCTCTCCGCCTGCCCCGGCGGCGATTGCTCGTCCGAACATTCCTCGGACACCGCCGCCTGCTACCCGCTCTTGGTCGAGGTCTTCGCCCCCGAGGAAAAGGACGGCTGGAGCCAGCCGCCGGTCAGCAGCTACGACGGGAGCCACGGGATCGGCGGGTGACGGTGTTCAGTGCATCCGGCCGCCGATGGGCACGTCCTGATCCGGCGCCAGCAGCACGACCTCGCCGTCGGCATCCGGAACGCCGAGCACCAGCACTTCGGACATGAAATTGCCGATCTGGCGCGGCGGGAAGTTCACCACCGCCATCACGTGCCGTCCCGGCAGCGTGTCGACATCGTAGTGTTTGGTAATCTGGGCCGAGGAGCGCTTCTCCCCGATCTCCGGGCCGAAATCGATCCAGAGCTTGAAGGCCGGCTTGCGCGCCTCGGGATAGGGCTCGGCCCGGACGACCTTGCCGACCCGGATATCGACCTTGAGGAATTCATCGAAACTGATGCTGCTCATTTCCGCAACTCCCGGCTGCGATCCGCGGCGGCGCCGACGGTGCGGCACATCAGGACAGGCAGACCGTCTTCCTCGCTCATCAGGACCTCGAGCCCTGCCTGCGTGGTGCCGTTGGGCGAGGTAACGTTGATCCGGAGCTGCTCGGCGGTCTCTTCCGAGGCATCGAGCAGCGCGCCCGCGCCGGAAACCGTCGCCCGCGCCAGCTTGAGCGCCAGGTCTGCCGGCAAGCCCTGAGCCTCGCCCGCCACCGCAAGCGCCTCGACCATGTGGAAGACATAGGCCGGGCCGGAGCCGGACAGGCCGGTCACCGCATCCATCTGGCCCTCGTTCTCCAGCCGGACAACCTCTCCCACCGCGCCGAGCAACAGGCTCGCCAGGTCCATCTGCGCGTCGGAGGCGTGGTCATTGCCGATGATCGCGGTGATTCCCCGCCCCACAGCAGCCGGCGTGTTGGGCATTGCACGGATCACTGTCGCGTCCGAACCGAGCGCCTCCTCGAATCGCGCGATGGGCGTTCCAGCGGCGATGCTCAGGAACAGTGTCTCTCCACCGGCCAGCTCTCGCAGCTCCGGCAGGACCGCGTCCATCATTTGCGGCTTCACCGCGATCAGGACGACCGCCGGCTTCTCCGGCAGACCGGCGTTCAGCCGGACGCCCTGTGCCTGCAGCCAGTCGGAGGGCTTCGGGTCCAGCACGCTCACGGCGTTTTTCGGCAGGCCATCGGCCAGCCAGCCCTGCAACATGGCCGAGCCCATCTTGCCGCAGCCGATCAGCACCAGCCCGCGACGATGCACTGTTTCGATGTCCATGATGTCTCCCTGTCGCCTTTTCGGCGGAGATTAGGCTGGCCGAACGGCCGCCGCAACGCCGCATCTCCCGGCGGCCGGACAGGGAACCGGTCCGCCGGGGCGGGTTGGGTCAGGCGCGGCCGAAGGCCTCGGCGATCGCGATCTGCATCGCCTGCTCGGGATCCTGGTCGCCCCAGATTACCAGCTGGAACGCGGGGTAGTAGCGCTCGGCGGCCATCACGGCGGTGCCGATCAGACGGTCGATCTGGTCGGGGTTGGCCACCTGCCCTCCCGCCAGCACGAGACCGTAGCGATAGGTCATGAGCTGCTGCTCGCGCCAGTAAGTGAATGCGCCCGCCCAGCATTGGTCGTTGACCCGGTTCAGCGCCTCGTAGAGCTTCGGAAGCTTATCCTCGGGAGGCTCCATCTCGAAGGTGCAGATCAGCCGAAGCGTCTCGTCGAAGGCGGACCACGCGAGGGTGATCGAGTAGGTGCGCCACTGGCCCTCGACCGCCATGGCGATCTGGTCATCCGCGACGCGGTCGAAATCCCACTCGTTGCTTTCGGCGAGGGATTCGACAATGTCGATCGGGTGAAGGTCTTCAGTCAGGAACTCTTCTGAGAGGGACATGCCGGGCCTCGTTTGTTGTCGCCCCAGCCTTCTTGGCAGCAACTAGGGCTTGGTGCCTGCTCTAGGTCCGGCGGGGCTACCCGCCGCCCTTACAAGATATGGTGCGTGCAAAGAGACCGCCGTGTAAAGAGGAATTTTTGTGACAGCAAGAGCGGCTCACGCAAGATGTTGCGCTCGTGCGGAACTATTGGGAGGTGGGCGCATACACCGGCGAATGGGATTGCGCGCCGCCCCAACGGAAAGCGCCCCCTCGGGGGCGCAGCACGAATCTCCTGCCGTCCAGGGCTGCCCGCTCACCGGCGGGCGCCTGTCGGTCCGGTCACTATTTTTTGACGGCAGCTTCCAGCGCTTCGATGCGCGCCTTCAGCGCCTCGTTCTCCTCGCGTGCCTTCTGCGCCATGGCGCGGGCGGCGTCGAATTCCTCGCGCGTGACGAAGTCTCGATCGGCCATCCAGCGGTCGATCATGGATTTGAAAGCGGTCTCGGCCTCTTCCCGCGCGCCCTGGGCCACACCCATCGCGTTGGTCATCAGCTGGGACATGTCGTCGAAAAACCTGTTGCGGCTTTGCATGGGGCACCCGTCCGTTACATCCGTTCCCTATATGGCCCGCATGGCCTCCGGCCTCAAGGTTGACTTCGCCTCGAAACGACGGGCAAGAGCGGTGACGATGCACGCAGTGATCCCTTTCCCCGAACCGAGCCCCGAGCTGTTCTCCATCACCCTCTTCGGCATGGAGTTCGCGCTGCGCTGGTATGCGCTGGCCTATATTGCGGGGCTGCTGCTGGGCTGGCGGCTGATCGTGGCGATGGTCCGCCGGCCCGCGCTATGGCCGGACAACACGCCGCCGATGAAGCCAGCGCAGGTCGAAGACCTGCTGACCTGGGTCATCCTCGGTGTTGTTCTCGGCGGCCGCCTCGGATTCGTTCTGTTCTACCGGCCCGGTTACTACCTCGCCCACCCGGCCGAGATCTTCGCCGTCTGGCAGGGGGGCATGTCCTTTCATGGTGGCCTTCTGGGGGTGGTGATTGCGGTCTGGCTCTTCACCGGGCGCCACGCGATCCCCCGGCTCAGCGCCGCCGACGCGCTCGCCCTTGCCGCCCCACCGGGGCTCTTCTTCGGGCGGGTGGCGAATTTCATCAACGGCGAGCTCTGGGGCCGCCCGAGCGACGTGCCCTGGGCCATGAAGTTCCCCACCATGTGCAGCGCTCCCGAGTTTCAGGGCTGCCCGGTCCCCGGCGAATGGTTCTACTACGGCACCGAGCTCGCGCGGCACCCCAGCCAACTCTACGAAGCGGCGCTGGAGGGGCTGGTGCTGGGCCTCTTGCTGCTCTGGATGGCGATGCGCCGCAGCACGCTCAAGCGTCCCGGCCTGATCGCCGGCACCTTCTTCGCCGGTTACGGCATCGCCCGGTTCATCGTGGAATACTTCCGCGAAGCCGACGCGCAATTCGTCACGCCGGACAATCCGATCGGCTTCGTGATCGGCCAGGGCGCTGTTGGGGTGACCATTGGACAGCTCCTGTCGCTGCCAATGGTTCTGCTCGGCCTTGCGCTGGTGGCCCACGCCCGGAGACAGCGCCCCGCTCCGGCATGACCGAGCTGGAGCGGATCCTGATTCGGCGCATCGCCGAGACCGGCCCGATCAGCCTTGCCGACTTCATGGCGGAATGCCTGCTGCATCCGACCGCGGGCTACTACACGAACGCGCGCGTCTTTGGCGCGGCGGGGGATTTCATAACCGCGCCGGAAATCAGCCAGATGTTCGGCGAACTGCTTGGCCTCGCATTGGCCGGCGCATGGCTTGAACAGGGCCGGCCCGAAGGCGCGTTGCTGGCCGAGATCGGCCCCGGACGCGGCACGTTGATGGCCGACGCGCTGCGCGCCACCAGATCGGTGCCGGGCTTTGCAGAGCGCACGCGCGTTCACCTGATCGAAGCGAGCCCCCGCCTGCAGCGCGAGCAACGGCACGCGTTGGCGGAACACCAGGTGCGCTGGCATTGCGACATAGACAGCCTTCCCAAGGGACCGCTTCTCCTAATCGCGAACGAGTTCCTCGATGCCTTGCCGATCCGGCAATTCCAGCGAAGCGGACACGGTTGGCGGGAGCGCATGCTGGGCCTCGTCGATGGGGCGCTCGCCTTCGGCCTGTCCGATCCGCTCCCCGGCGACGCCCTGGCCCATCGGCTTGCGGATACTGACGAGGGCGACGTGGTCGAGATCTGCCCCGCCCTGTCCGGGATCGTCGGCGCAATCGCGGAGCGGATCGTGGCCCACGGCGGCGCAGCGATCTTCATCGACTACGGGGATTGGCGCTCCCGGGGGGACACCTTTCAGGCGCTGAAAGACCACCGTCCGGTCGACCCGCTGGAGGCCCCCGGCACGGCCGACCTGACCGCCCACGTTGATTTCGAAGCCGTCGCGCGCGCTGCGACAGCCGCGGGCGCGGCGGTGACGCCGATGGTGCCCCAGGGCGTCTTTCTCGAGCGCCTTGGAATCACCGCGCGGGCGCAGGCACTGGCCCGCCATATCGGCGATCCTGCACAAATGGCGAGCCATGTCGCCGCGCATCGGCGCTTGACGCATCCGCAGGAAATGGGTTCGCTCTTCAAGACAATCGCCATTCATAGCCCGGACACGGCACCACCTCCCGGATTTGCCCCATGACGCTGGAAATTCTCACGTCAGACAGCCTGTCGCCCCTCCGCCACGGGTTCTTCACCCGCCGAGGCGGCGCGTCATCGGGCGTGTTTTCCGGGCTCAACTGCGGCCAGGGCTCCTCGGACCAGTCAAATATCGTTGCGATCAACCGGCAGCGGGTCGCGCAGGCCATGGGCGTGCCGGTCGAGAGCCTCGTCACCATGAACCAGGTCCATTCCGCCGATGTCGTTACCGTGGACGAACCGGTGACCGAGCGCGTGCGGGCCGACGCGCTCGTGACTGACCGGCCGGGGCTGGCGCTCTCTATCCTGACGGCCGACTGCCAACCCGTGCTCTTCGCGGACCACGAGGCCGGGGTGATCGGCGCGGCCCACGCCGGATGGCGCGGGGCCCTGTCCGGCGTGCTCGAAGCAACCATCGACGCGATGGAAAAGCTCGGCGCCGAGAGGGGACGTACGGCGGCGGTCATTGGGCCGACGATCAGCCAGCGGGCCTATGAGGTCGACTGGGATTTCATGGACGAATTCGTCGCCGATGACCCCGCTAACCAGAGATTCTTTGCTGGAAACGGCGAGAAGGCCCAGTTCGATCTGCCGGGGTATGGGCTACAAAGGCTCCGGCGCGCCGGGATTGGCCAGGCTGTCTGGACACGGCATTGTACCTATTCGGACCCGGAGCGGTTCTACTCCTACCGTCGCTCGGTGCACTGTAAGGAGGCGGATTACGGCCGCCTGATCTCGGTCATTCGGCTCTGAGAACGCATTCGCTGCGCAAGCCCGCGGATTTCCCTGCCTTTGCCGCAGCAATGCCCCAGTCTCCCGCGAAACTGGTTACGAACGGGAAACGACGAGGCGACGCACAGCGCAGCCGTCGACCGGAGCAGGAAAGAAGGAGAGCCCTATGCAGACGAACATTCGCTGGATCGCCTCGGCGAAGGCCTCGGCCCGGACGCTGGATATCCAGTTTCCCTGGGAGCGCGGTGCGCGCCGTGCCGCCTGGATTGCCCATCGGGACGGCGGTGTGGATGTGCGGCAGGCATTGAGCGCCTGATATCGCGGCGAGGTCCGCTGTCACAGGCCGGATTCGGGAGCGCCGTGCACAGCCTCGACCGGATCCAAAATGTGGCAATGTCGTCGCCTCCTTCGAAACATAACTCGGCCGGAAACCGGATTGGCCCAGAGGCTTCATCTATCGGGGCAACCTCTTTGACACTCCGTTGAACCGGCGAACATTGTCGAACTCGAAACAGGAACTTCTGCATACTGGTGGGGACCGGCAGAAGCGACCGACCGAAAGGATCGATTGCTTGGAACGGCACCAACATGGCGTCGCAATGACCGCCACGGATCAGAGCGGCCGGAAGGCCGAAACCACGAACAGGCCCGTTCGTTCGGACTGGCAGACTCGCCGCGTTGCGCCGGTCACGCGCCGCTACGAGATCGCGTTTCTCAGCCCCGATGGTCTGATTGATTCCTTCACACGCGTGGCCCCCGCTCTGCCTGTATTCGAGGAGGCCTTCTCCGCCTTCGGGCGCGGCGCGCTGATTGCGACCGAGTTCGGGGCGATTGCCGTCGAGGACCTCCAGCCGGGCATCCGGATCGAAACGGCGAGCAACGGGCTCATGCCCCTGCAATGGATCGGGTCGATGACGCTCTACCCGTCCAGCAGCGGAGATCGCGGCAGCGAACCCGCTCGCCTCATCCGGATCGCAACCGAAGCCTTTGGCCCGGACCGGCCCCTGCCCGACCTCGTGATCGGCGCCCCGGCGCGCCTGCTCTACCGCAACTCGGGCTGTCTCTCCGCGCTCGGCACATCGCAGGCCTTCGTGCCGGCCGATGCCTTTGTCGACAGCCTCAGCGTGATCGAAGTCACGCCCGTCGCCCCCGTGCGCGTGTTCCACCTCGGGCTGGCCGGACAGCAGATCGTCAAGGCCAACGGCCTGGAGTTGGAGAGCTTCCATCCCGGCCCACAATTCCAGACCAGGATGGACCGCAACACGCTGGCACTCTATCTCAGCCTGTTCCCGCACACCGTAGGGCCGGAGGGATTCGGCTCGCTGGGAGTGCCGCGCCTGAGCCGCGAAGAATTCGAAGCCCTGCACGACGGGTGACGATCCGTCAGCCTCGGCCAATATAGGGCATCTTTGTCGCCATCAGCGTCATGAACTGAACATTCGCATGGAGCGGCAACGACGCCATCTGGAGCACTGCGTCGGCAACATGCTCAACCTCGAAGGTCTCGGGCGGCGCCTCGCCCAGCCGCCGCGCCCGCTCGGTCACTTCCTGCATGATGTCGGTGAGCGCGTTGCCGATGTCGATCTGCCCGCAGGCAATATCGAACGGCCGGCCATCGAGCGAGATCTGCCGGGTCAGCCCGGTGATCGCATGTTTCGTGGCCGTATAGGGCGCAGCCCCCTCGCGCGGCACATGGGCCGAAATCGACCCGTTGTTGATGATCCGCCCGCCCTGCGGATCCTGCCGGCGCATCTGGCCAAAGGCCGCGCGGGCAGCGACGAACATGCCGGTCAGGTTAACCTCGACGGCGCGTCGCCAATCCTCGATCGGGACCTCGTCGATCGGCGCCTGGGGCGTGAAGAGCCCCGCGTTGTTGAACAGCGCGTCGATCCGACCGGTGGAGGCGGCGAGCCTTTCGAAGGCTTGCGCCACCTGCTCCGGCTCGGTGATGTCGCCACACAGGACGTGGGCGTTTGCGTGCTCTTCGGCGACGGCCTCCAACGCCTCCTTGCGACGGGCGAAGAGCCCGACCTGCCAGCCCGCTTCGAGAAACCGGCGCGCAGTCGCCGCGCCGATGCCGCTCGACGCGCCCGTGATCATGATGGTGCGGCTCATGTCGCCTCCTCCTGCTTCAATGCCAGTGGCCTGGCCGCCACCGTCAGATCGCTCGTCCCGAGCGTCTCCTTCGGGCGGCCCAGTCGGTATCGCGTCACCCAGATCAGCGTTTCCTCTGCGCGCGTGATCGCCACGTAGGCAAGGCGCTTCCAGAGTGGCTGCCCCGCCTCGACCCGACCCGCCCGCGCCGCGCTATAGAGATCTGGCGCGAAAACCTGCACTGCGGGCCATTGCGAGCCCTGCGCCTTGTGGATTGTCACAGCCGCCCCATGGAGAAACGCCGCCCCCATGTTCGCGGCGAAGGGAATGAAAGGCTCCTCCTCGTCCGGCTTCTCGATCTTGATGATGGAGGCCGCGGACAGGCGTGGATCCTCGGCCCCGAGCACATGCAGCAACGAGAATCCGGGCTTGCGGCCCGGCCCGAGGTAGACGACCTGCGCACCCTTGATCAGCCCGCGCGCCTCGAGATCGAGGCGGCGCTTGCGGTGCTTGAGCGGCAGCTCGATTCCGTCGCAGATCAGCGGCTCGCCCGGCAGCAGGCTGTTCTCCGGCGCGCCGTGGGCGGAGCGGAAAGCCTGGATCAGGCGCACCCGGGTCGCGTTGCGCCAGACGAGGACCGGCGAGCGCGCCATAAGATCAGAGTCCACGCGCTGGCCGATCTGAACCCTGTCATCGTCCCGCGCGGCATCCTCGACCATGCGTTCGAACTGTTCGAAATCGAGATCCGGGTCGGCCAGCGCATGGGCGAGATCGAGAATCGGGTTGTCGCCTGCCTGCCGGTGGACCCGGTGCAGCACGAGCTTGCGCTCCTCGGGGAGCGTCTCGAAGGCCATCGCGCCGGAGGAATTGACTGGCGCGAGCTGGGCCGGGTCGCCGAACAGGACCAGCGTCGGGAAAATCTCGCGCAGATCGTCGAGCTGGCGGGCGTCCAGCATGGAGCTTTCATCGATGAAGCCGATGTCGAGCGGCTCCTCGCGCCGCTTCCAGCCTGTGATGAAATCCGAACCGCGCAACCCTGCTGCGGCCATCGCGCCGGGGATCGACTTGTTGGCCTGGTAAAAGGCGAACGCCCGGTCGAGCGCGGCATCGGTCAGCCCCTCGACCTCCGGCCTTTCGCCTTGCCCGGCCAGCCATTCGGCGATGCGCTCGTACTCCGGGTCGTAAACCGGCGTGTAGAGGATGCGGTGAATCGTGGTCGCCGGCACGCCGCGGCTGCGCAGCACGCTCGCGGCCTTGTTGGTCGGGGCCAGGATCGCGAGCGTGCGCCGGTCCTTGCGCCGCCGTCCTTCCCAATCGCCGGAGACGATATCCACGCCGGCCGTCTCGAGTTCCTGGGCGAGACGCGCTAGCAGGAGGGTCTTGCCCGACCCGGCCTTCCCGACGATCGCAAGCGCGCCCGTCTCTCTCTCGGTTCGCGGGCTCAGGCTCTCGTTCACGAGGTCCACGCCCGCCGCGGCCAACAACTCGGCCACGCGGTCCCAGGCTTCGGCCTGGTCGTCGGAAAGTGTGAGATCGGGCACGGACATGGCGCGACCCTACAGGCCGCGCCATGGAGGTTCCAGATATCGCGAACGCGAGGCCGCCGGTTGCGGCGAGTACGTCAGGCGATGGCCGCCAGTTCGATCGGCTTCGGTTCGGGACGATTGAAGGACCGGTTAAACCAGCGCAGGGAGGTGTCCCTGTCGATGCGGAGCCGTCCAAGCGTCGGTGCCCAGGCATCGGGCTTCATTTCCCAGAGGCCGACGCCGATCCGGTCCTTACCCTCGCCCGCGCTGCCAATCACGTCGGGATCGACGTGATACAGGCGGTAGATACGCTCCATACGCGGATCGAAGACGCCACAGAAATGCTCCAGCTTGAAATTGTCCATCAGTTCCCCGCCACCAAGCACGAGGGCAGCCGCCGCCCGACGGTCCGCACGGGGCGAGATGCAGAAGCGGGTGCATTCCCAGATCAGCGGCGATTCGATCTTCACGCCGTCCATCAGGTGCGAGAAGTGCTCGTTGATCATCGTTCGCCCGACGGTCGGCAAAAAACGCATCGACCCGCCATGGGTACCGTCTTCCAGTTCCCATATCACATAAAGAGGGTTGAGAACGTCATATTGATCGCGCTCTTCCCCGTCTTCGTTAACGTTTACTTCCAATCCAAGCCGGCGGCTGAATTGCTCGGCGCGGTCCTGGAACATTGTGTCGCGGAGGGTGGGGAAGTGATTCAGTGCATTTCCGTAGATGTAACGCAGCATGACGAGAGGCTCCTTTCCGTCTGATAGGGAAAGGATTGTCGAAAGATAGTTAACAGACCCCTACACCGGACCGGGTTGTAGCTACCTGAGTTCAGGAATTCGGCAAAATAATGGCGATCAAACGACGATCAGGCCCCGGCTGAGGGCCCGTGCGACCGCGTGGGTGGTGTTGAGTGCCCCAAGTTTGTGCCGTGCAGCCTCGATATACACGCGGAGCGTGTGCTCGGAGATTTCCATCTCCTGCGCTGCCTGAGCACGACTCAGTCCCTTGGCAAGATAGGTCATCGCCGCGAGCTCCCGGGGAGAGAGGCTGGGCGAAGGCGCCGAATCGCCCCCCTGCTCGAACTCGAGCGCCTTCTTGTTGAATTCGTGGGCGATGATGATCAGGTCTCTCATGTTGAGATCGACGAACGCCGCCCAGGCGTCGTCGTCGCAGCTATGAGAGGCCGTGAACAGGGCGAACTGCCCCGCGGGCCCGCGGATGGGAATGCTCAGACCTTGGTTACCCAACCCGTAGTCGATCGCTTCGCGCAGAAAGGATCGCGCAGCGCGGCTCGACCAGTCCAGCTCTTTCCAGTCGACCGGATTGAAGCGCTGAAGGCAGCCTAGAATCACCGGGTCCATGCGGAGATAATCCTTCTCCACATAGCGATCGACCCAGACCTGGCTATAAGTTCCCGCGCCAAACCGCTCACCGGCCGAGTTGACCCAGTGATAGACGATATGGGCGATCTGATAATGGGTGCGCAGTTGTTCTGTCGCAGCCTGAAGGTGACTCACGTCGGCAGCTTCCTGAAGGAATTCACACAGAGCTTCGAGCTTCTCCTCCATCTTCGACCGACTTCAACTCCTTCGGTTGCCGAGTCGCCGGCCTGCAGGCGGACGATGCAAATCTCAACTCGGCTTCAGCAACACGCTCTGCCTCGTCCAGTTGCGCGGCCAGCGCCTTCAGGTCGTGAGCGCGGGCGTAGGTCCCCAGGTCGGCAAGTACATCCAGTATCCAGGAATGTGTCATATCAGAACCCCTCCCGGGGGCATCAGCAAAATGTCCGAACAACCCTAGCACGAGTGCAGCTGTTGCATAATTCACGGCTTTGGCCTCCCCATATCTGGCGAGGCCGAGCGCGCTAAACGCTTTGTTTCATTAATTTCCTTACATTCTACCAACATGAGTGACCTTGGGGAGCCACTGGCCATGCAGCTGGGCGTTACCGGCCATGCGTTCGCTCGCAGAAGTTGTCAGCTTCGCGACAGGAAGGAGACTTCGCGCAGTTTTCGGAAGGATCCCGGGACAATTCGACGCGCCAGCGCACCGTGCGACGTCGCGGTTTCGGGACGATGATCGGCGCTTCCGCAGCAAATCAAAACTCCCGCCGGCCTAGACGGGCTGACGGGAGTCCTCGCAATCTTCTTCAGGATCTAGCGGCGCGCAGCCAGAGCGTCCTCGAAGGTCCGAAGCCCGGTTCGGGGGGCTTGCACCAGAACGGCCATGTTCCCCGGCTTGTGCTCGTTGCGATACATCTTGATGTGCGCCTGCGGGATCTCGTCCCACGGGAACACTTCCGACATGCAGGGGTCGATACGGCGTTCAACCATCAGGCGGTTTGCTGCTGCAGCCTGCTTGAGATGCGCGAAATGCGAGCCCTGCAGGCGCTTCTGATGCATCCACATGTAACGGACGTCAAAGGTACAGTTGAAGCCTGTGGTGCCGGCACAGATCACGACCATGCCGCCCTTCTTGCAAACGAAGGTCGAGACGGGGAAGGTTGCCTCTCCGGGATGTTCGAACACCATGTCGACGTTGACGCCCTTGCCGGTAATTTCCCAGATCGCCTTGCCGAACTTCCGGACCTCCTTGAACCAGGCAGCGTATTCCGGCGTGTTCACCTTCGGCAGTTGCCCCCAGCAGTCGAATTCCTTGCGGTTGATCACGCCCTTGGCGCCGAGCCCCATCACGAATTCGCGCTTGTCCTCTCCGGAAATGACTCCGATCGCGTTGCCGCCTGCTGCATTGATCAGCTGTATGGCAAAGGACCCAAGGCCACCCGAGGCGCCCCAGACAAGGACATTCTGGCCGGGCTTGAGTTCGTGCGGATGGTGGCCGAACAGCATCCGGTAGGCGGTGGCCAGCGTCAGCGTGTAGCAGGCGCTCTCCTCCCAGGTCAGGTGCTGCGGCCGCGGCAGCAATTGCTGCGCCTGCACGTTGGTGAACTGCGCAAAGGAGCCGTCCGGCGTCTCGTAGCCCCAGATCCGCTGGCTGGGCGAATACATCGGATCGCCGCCATTGCACTCCTCGTCATCGCCGTCGTCCTGGTTGCAGTGGATGACGACTTCGTCCCCAACCTTCCAGTTCCTCACCTTGTCGCCGACAGCCCAGACGATACCCGAGGCATCGGAGCCGGCGATATGATACGGTGCGCCATGCCCGTCGAAGGGACTGATCGGCACGCCCAGGCCTGCCCAGATGCCATTGTAGTTGACCCCGGCCGCCATCACGAGAACGAGGACTTCGTGGCTGTCGAGCGTGGGTGTGTCGACGACTTCCACCTGGAACGACTTGTCGGGTTCACCATGGCGTTCGCGCCGGATCGCCCAAGCGTACATCTTTGGCGGCACGTAGCCCATCGGAGGCATTTCGCCGATCTCGTAGAGCTCCTTCTCAGGGGCGTCGTAGGTTGCGTGGGTCATATCATCCAGGGCCATCCAAGCCTCCTTGATCCGAGTTGCCGCATTGCAGAATCGCAGCGGATTGAAAGCGTTGATACGAACACGCTAGCAACATTGCAATCCTATATTGCTTCATTTTGAAATTTTATGTCTCATGGATTGGCAACCTTCGTCCGGTCATTAGCTTTTCAACGGGATTCGTTCACGCTGCGCATGCATTGCTCCCAAGCGTCGCGCGCCGCGCCGCAGCGAATTGACAGGGGCACATTGTTTCGCATATCACCGCCTGAACGGAATTTTGTTGCCCACCAATGAGTCGCGAGGCCCTCCGATGTCCGAGACGAAGAAAGATCGCCCCTGGCTGTTCCGCACCTACGCCGGGCATTCCACCGCAAGCGCCTCCAACGCGCTCTACCGGACAAACCTCGCCAAGGGGCAGACCGGCCTTTCGGTGGCCTTCGACCTGCCGACCCAGACCGGATACGACAGCGACCACCAGCTCGCGCGCGGCGAGGTTGGCAAAGTCGGCGTGCCGATCTCCCACCTCGGAGACATGCGAACCCTGTTCGACCAGATCCCACTGGAACAAATGAACACTTCGATGACGATCAACGCGACCGCGCCTTGGCTCCTCGCTCTCTATGTCGCCGTGGCCGAGGAACAGGGCGCTGAGATCGCCAAGCTCCAGGGAACGGTGCAAAACGACATCATCAAGGAATACCTGTCGCGCGGCACTTACATCTGCCCGCCGAAACCATCGCTGAAACTGATCACCGATGTCGCGGAATATTGCTATCGGGAGATCCCCAAGTGGAACCCGATGAACGTCTGCTCCTACCACCTGCAGGAAGCCGGGGCGACGCCCGAGCAGGAACTGGCCTTCGCACTTGCCACGGCGCAGGCGGTGCTCGACGGGCTGAAGGACAAGGTGGCGGAGGACGACTTCCCGAAACTGGTCGGGCGCATTTCCTTCTTCGTCAACGCCGGCATCCGCTTCGTCACCGAGATGTGCAAGATGCGCGCCTTCGTCGACCTGTGGGACGAGATCTGCCGCGACCGCTACGACGTCGAGGACCCGAAATACCGCCGCTTCCGCTATGGCGTTCAGGTCAACTCCCTGGGCCTGACCGAACAGCAGCCTGAGAACAATGTCTATCGCATCCTGATCGAGATGCTTGCGGTGACTTTGTCAAAAAAGGCGCGCGCCCGCGCCGTGCAGCTTCCCGCCTGGAACGAGGCGCTCGGGCTGCCCCGCCCCTGGGACCAGCAATGGTCGCTCCGAATGCAGCAGATCATGGCCTATGAAACCGACCTGCTGGAATACGACGACCTTTTCGACAACAACCCCGCGGTCGAGGCGAAGGTCGCACATCTCAAGGACGGCGCCCGCGCCGAACTTGCCAACCTCGAAAGCATGGGCGGCGCGATCGGCGCAATCGAATACATGAAATCGCAGCTGGTGAATTCCAACGCCGACCGGCTGAACCACATCGAGAAGGGCGAGACAGTCGTCGTCGGCGTCAACCGCTGGACCGAAGGCGAACCGTCGCCGCTGGTGGACGAGGAGGGCGGCATCATGGTCGTCGACCCGGCCATGGAACAAGATCAGATCGATCGGCTGGAAGCCTGGCGGGCCGGGCGCGATGCCGAGGCCGTTCGCAATGCGTTGAAGGATCTGTCTGCCGCCGCCCGGAATGGCGACAACGTCATGGGCCCGTCTATCGCTGCAGCAAAGGCGGGCGTCACCACCGGCGAATGGGCCGGTGTCATGCGCGAGGTCTTTGGCCAGTACCGCGGCCCGACCGGGGTGTCCCGCTCGGTCTCAAACAAGACGGAAGGCCTCGAGGAGATCCGCGCGGCAGTCGATGCCGCCTCCGACCGTCTCGGTCGCCGGCTCAAGTTCCTGATGGGAAAACCGGGGCTCGACGGTCATTCCAATGGCGCTGAACAGATCGCTTTCCGGGCCCGCGATTGCGGAATGGAGATCGATTACGAGGGGATTCGCCTGACGCCCGACGAAATCGTGTCTGCCGCCAAACGCGAAGCGCCTCACGTCCTCGGGCTGTCGATCCTGTCAGGCAGCCATGTTCCGCTTATGTCCGATCTTATGCAGAAATTGCAGGAAGCCGGGCTGACCCACATTCCCGTGATCGTCGGCGGAATCATTCCCGAGGAGGACGCAAAAAGACTCAGGGCCATGGGCGTTTCGCGGGTCTACACGCCGAAGGACTTCGAACTTAACGTGATCATGAAGGATATCGTCACGCTCGCGGCACCTCCGGAAATCGCCGCGCAATAGACTTTTGGACAGTTGACTGCACATAGGTGTTATCACGAATTGAAATCTTCCGATTTCGGTGTATTTAATAAAAAAACTTGAATTGGGAGATACCAATGTCGATCGATCTTTCCAACTTGTCCCGCGCGGAGTTGGAACAGTTGGCCAAGGACGTGCAGACGGCAATCGCCGATCTCGCCAAACGTGAACGCAAGCTGGCGCTCGAAGCGCTTGAAAAGACGGCAAGCGAACATGGGTTCAAACTCGAGGAACTGACCGGCGCTGCCGGGAAGATGCTTGCCGCAGTCGGCGCGAAGGGCAAATCGAAAAACCCGCCGAAATATCGCAACCCCGAAGAACCGTCCCAGACATGGACCGGGCGGGGCCGTAAACCGGCCTGGATCAAGGACGCCGAAGATGCCGGCGTAGATCTGTCTACATTCGAGATCTGATCGAACGTTCAGAAAAACAAGGAATAACGGGTCGCTTCAGGCGGCCCGTTTCGACTGGAGGCGAGGATGACGATTCACATCGGGGCGAAGCCGGGCGAGATTGCCGAAACGGTCCTGCTTCCGGGGGATCCCTATCGTGCGAAATGGGCAGCCGAGACATTTCTCGACGATCCGGTTTGCGTAAACCAGGTCCGCGGAATGCTGGGCTTCACCGGAACCTGGAAAGGCAACCGGGTTACCATTCACGGTTCCGGCATGGGAATGCCGTCCCTTTCCATCTACGCCAACGAACTGATTCGCAATTACGGCGCCCAAACCCTGATCCGGATCGGCTCAGCCGGAGCCATGCAGGAGCGAATCAACGTGCGTGATGTCGTTCTGGCGATGACGTCGACGACGCTTTCGACGCCCTCTTCCGGAATATTCCGCGAACTGAACTTCGCGCCCTGCGCCGACTGGTCCCTGCTGTCGGCGGCCGCCGCAGCCGCAGAAGCCAAGGGCGTGACGACCCACGTGGGCGGAATCTACTCCTCCGACTGCTTCTATGACGAACGGCCTGACCTGAACGAACAGATGACCCGGCACGGTGTCCTCGCCGTCGAGATGGAAGCGGCAGAGCTCTACACGGTCGCCGCGCGCTACAACCGGCGCGCGCTGGCCGTTCTCACGGTCAGCGATCATCTGCTGACCGGCGCAGCCCTGCCGAGCGAGGATCGCGAGCGCAGCTTCGGCGACATGGTCGAGATCGCGCTACAGGCAGCTTTCGCCTGACCCGGCCCCTTCCGCCTGGACCAGCTTGTCCGGGCGGCCATCGCGGGGTAATCGCTGCGCATGGCCAAGCTCTACTTCCACTACTCCACGATGAACGCGGGCAAGTCGACGATCCTGCTCCAGGCATCGTACAACTATCGCGAACGCGGCATGGAAACCTATCTGCTGACCGCCGGGGTGGACACCCGGGCTGGCGTTGGCCGGATCGGGTCTCGCATCGGGATTGACGCCGAGGCGGATGTCTTCGGCCCGGAGGACGACCTCTTCGAGACCATATCGCGCCGCCTCGATGCCGGCCCAGTCGCCTGCGTCTTTCTGGACGAGGCGCAGTTCCTGTCCGAGACGCAGGTGTGGCAGCTGACCCGGGTCGTTGACGATCTGCGTGTGCCAATCATGTGCTACGGCCTGCGGGTGGATTTCATGGGCAAGCTCTTCCCCGGCTCCGCCGCCCTGCTGGCCCTGGCGGACGAGATGCGCGAAGTCCGCACGATCTGTCATTGCGGGAAGAAGGCGACGATGGTCGCCCGTATGGGGCCAGACGGCCGTGCCCTGCGCGATGGCGCCCAGGTGCAGATCGGCGGCAACGAGACCTATGTGTCGCTGTGCCGCCGCCACTGGCGCGAGGCCGTGGGCGGCATCCCCGTCACTGCACCAGAAACCGCAGACCCTGCGTGACATCCGTGCGCACGGCCAGCCGCAGCGAAGGCTCGTCGCCCGCACGCAGCGCCGCGATGATCAACTTGTGGTGGTAGGGCGCTTCCTGCCTATTGAGCTTGTCATAGAACATGCCCATCGTCGGGCCGAGCTGCAGCCAGACCGTCTCCGCCATCGCCAGCATCGCCGGCGCCTGTGCGCGCAGGTAGAGGGTGCGATGGAATTCCAGATTGGTCCGGATATAGGCCGGCGCCGACCTCAGGACACCGGAATCCTCGATCGAGTTGTTGATGGTCTGCAAACGCTCGATCAGGGCCATGTGGGCGCGCGGCAGGGCGCGCGATGAAAGCTCCGGCTCCAGCAGCGCCCGCAGCGCCGCCAATTCCTCGATCCGTTCGTTTGTCAGCTCCGGCGTGGACACCCGTCCGGAGGCGGACAGGGTCAGCGCACCTTCGGCCACCAGCCGTCGCAGCGCCTCCCGAACCGGGGTCATCGAGACCCCGAATTCCTTCGCGATCCCGCGCAGGGTAAGCGCCTGCCCCGGAAGCATCTCGCCGTGCATGATCCGCGTCCGCATGATCCGATACAGCCGATCATGCACAGCCGAGGTCGGCGCGAAGGTGGCTGGGCCGTCTGCGGTGCGGGTGGCGGGAAGCATCTTCAAATGTGAGCACGCGGTTGAAGGGCGGTCAATCGCCGAAGCGATAGCGATGCAGCGCCTCGCCATTCTCCCGCAGCCAGGCCCGATCCGCCTCGTACTCCGGCCAGAGCCGTTTGACCGTGGCCCAGAATCGCGGCCCGTGGTTCATGTGGGCCAGATGCGCGACCTCGTGCGCCGCGACATAGCTCAGCACCCGCGGCGGCGCGAGAATCAGCCGCCAGGAATACATCAGCGCGCCGTCGGCCGAGCAGGAGCCCCACCGGGAGCGCGTGTCCCGCAGGGTGATCCGCGTGTAGGGCCGGCCGAGCGCCCGAGCGAAACGATCCGAATCGGCCGCAAGCCGATCCCGGGCCAGCGATTTCAGAACGCCGGCCACGGCCGCGGGCACCGATGCCGCGCGCGGCGAGACCTCAATCCGCCCTTCTTCGGGGCGAACCGCCCCTCTCGCCCCATGCGCGACCGTCAACCAGGCCCCCTCGACCGGCAGCACAGCGCCCAGATCGGCGACAATCTCGTCAGGCCGTTCGATAAGTTTCGCGCGGACCCATGCCGCCTTTTCCCGTGCAAACTGCAACGCCTTGGACTCCGGCGCGTGGCTCGGCATGGTCAGCGTCACGCGCCCGTCGAGCCGCGACACGCGCAGCGAATACCGACGCGCACGCGCGGATTTTCGCAGGACCAGCCGCACCGGCGGGTCTCCCGGCAGATAATGTTCGCTCAACGCGCCGCCTCCGCTACCGCCTCGACTCTTTGAGTTTGACAGGCTCGGGGACCTGTGGCATCGGGCTTCATTCAATTTATCGCCTACAGCTGAAGGACCATGCGATGCCCAAGGAAGAATGGGGAGTCAAGCGCCTCTGCCCGACAACGGGGAAGCGGTTCTATGATCTCGGCCGGACCCCGATCGTAAGCCCGTACACGGGCGAGATCGTCAACCTCGAGACCAACAGCAAGTCGCGCGTCCAGATCAAGGACGCCAAGGAAAAGGCCAGCCCGGCCGAAGACGACGTGCTGATCGATGATGATGCCGACGTGCTGGACGACGATGACGACACCGATGTCGATCTCGGTGACGACGTTCTGGACGATGATGCCGACGAGGACGACGTGTCGCTCGACGATATCGCTGACGTCGGATCTGACGACGACGATTCCTGAAAAAGTCGGTTCGGGGAGTTCACTTTCTTCTTGAACTCCCCAGAGCGGGTGAATACACACCGCGCTACCGGGGCCATAGCTCAGTTGGGAGAGCGCTTGCATGGCATGCAAGAGGTCAGGGGTTCGACTCCCCTTGGCTCCACCAAATCGCCTAAACACTTTAGACTGTCGCCTTCCGGGCTTGATCTGCGCGCGTTTCTGCACCGTCGCCGGACCATGGCCGGTCCGCCGGAACGATCGCGACAGACTCCCAAAACCTGTCCAAACTTGAACTCCTGCTAGCCGGTATGCCCGCACGCCAGTGCGTCGTATAAGAACGTCCCGGCTCCACGAAGATTCGCCCCGCTGCGGTGTTCAGGGCGATTTGCCGCAGGGTAAGGCCGGCCACGCCCTGCATCGGCCCGCCTGTGTCCGCGCGTCGTGGTACAAGGAAATATTGCTTGGGAAACGTGGTTTACCTTCCCAGCATACGGTTGCCTCCCCGGAACATGCCGGAGACAAATCTGCCTCTGGGAAATTTGTAAAAATTGGTATAGCGCTCGCAACCAACCACACAACAACCTTTCGAGGAGTCAGATATGACAAAACCCGTCATCGGTTTCATCGGTCTCGGCCTGATGGGCGGCAACATGGTCGAAAACCTTCAGAAGAGGGGCTACGAGCTGGTCGTCATGGACCTCAACAAGGACGCCGTGGCCGCAGTACTTGCCCGCGGCAACGCCAAGGAGGCCTCCTCACCCAAGGAACTGGCCGAGGCCAGCGACATCGTGATGCTTTGCCTCACCACCTCGGCCGTGGTCGAAAAGGTGGTCTATGGCGACGAGGGCATCCTCGCCGGCATCAAGGAAGGCGCGGTCCTGATCGACTTCGGCACCTCCATCCCGGCCTCCACCCGCAAGATCGGCGCCGATCTCGCCGCCAAGGGCGCCGGCATGGTCGACGCCCCGCTGGGCCGCACCCCGGCCCACGCCAAGGATGGCCTGCTCAACATCATGGCCGCCGGCGACAAGGAGACCTTCGACAAGGTCAAGCCGGTGCTCGACGAGCAGGGCGAGAACGTCTTCTACCTCGGCGCGCTCGGCGCCGGCCACACCACCAAGCTGATCAACAACTTCATGGGCATGACCACCGTCTGCACCATGAGCCAGGCCTTCGCCGTCGCCACCAAGGCCGGCGTCGACCGCCAGCAGCTTTTCGACATCATGTCGACCGGCCCGTCCGCCTCGCCCTTCATGAACTTCTGCAAGAACTATGCTGTCGACGGCGTGAGCGACCTCGGCTTCTCCATCGCCAACGCCAACAAGGACCTCGGCTACTTCCTCAAGATGGTCGAAGACCTCGGCACCCGCGCCGAGATCGCCGAAGGCACCTCGCACAACCTCCAGGCGGCTTTCGATGCCGGCCTGGGCGACGGTAACGTGCCGGAAATCTACGACTACTTCCTCAAGCTCGAGAAGTAATCCGGCACGCCGGAGAACACGCCGCGCGCTCCCGATCGGGGCGCGCGGCAACAGGCGTGCGGGGATGGCAGGGCTCCTTGCCGGATCCCGAGGTCCGTTTCGAACGTCATCTCGCCCCTTCCCTGCGTGGAAGCTTTCCGAGCCTGAAGCCGACCCGGCACGTCGCTCTGGCTGCATAGCTGCGCACGCCAGCTCCGGAATCGCCATTCGGGCGTGACGGCTCCCACATCCCCATTCGACGGAACCTCAAGCCTCGGAGGGCGTTTGCCCTTTGAGGAGATTGGAAGCGACCAAGGAGCGCCGCGTGGAAGAGTCCCGAAAGACAGCCGTGGTGGCCGGCGGCAGCGCCGGTGCCGGGCGCGCCGTTGTCTCCTGCCTCATCGACGCGGGTTACCGCGTCGGCATCATCGCCCGCGGTGAAGACCGGCTCCAACAGCTCGAGGCCACCTATGGCGCGCAGGTCCTGACCCGGAGCTGCGATGTCTCGGACGCCGAGGCCGTGGAACGCGCAGGCGCCGAAATCGAAGCGGCGCTCGGGCCGGTCGAAGTGTGGGTCAACGCCGCGATGCTCACGAGCTTCTCACCCTTCGCCCGGATGCCCGCCTGCGAGTTCGACCGCATCGTCGATGCCACCCTGCTCGGCGTGGTCAATGGGACCCGAACCGCGATCAGGCTGATGGAAGCGCGCAACCGGGGGCGGATCGTCAACATCGGTTCCGGCCTCTCCTACCGCGCGGTGCCCTATCAATCGGCCTATTGCACGGCCAAGCACGGGGTGAACGGCTTCTCCTCCGCGATCCGGTCGGAGCTGATCCGGGAAGGGGCGCGGGTCACAGTCAGCCTCGTTCAGTTACCCTCGATGAACACGCCGCAATTCGACTGGGCCCGCAACCGGCTGTCGAAGAAACCGCGGCCGGCATCGCCGGTCTTTCAGCCCGAGATTGCCTCAAAGGCGGTGATGCGCGCGGTGCGCGAGGGACGGCGGGAATACCTTGTGGGCACCTCTGTGCTGCAGCTTGTCTTTGCCAACATGATCTTTCCCGACTGGTTGGATCACCGGCTGGCAGACCGTGGCGCGGAGATGCAGAAGTCGCAAGCCGAGGAGCCGGGGAACCGAGACGACAACCTCGACATGCCCGTCCCCGGCATCGACGCCACACCGCACGGCAGCTTCGGCAGTCTGGCAAGCGGTGGCGGGCTGGTGGTCGATGGCGACAGGGCCCGCTGGCTGGTGTTCGGTGCCCTGCCAGTGGCAGGCTTCGCCCTCGGAATGATGCTCGGCTGAGCCCCCCCCCACGCACGCAGGATCCGGCGCGGCGAGCGGGAACGTACGATCAACCGCCTCCCTCTGCCTCCGCTCCAAGTGCGACCTCCCGTTTCACCTGCCCCCAGGCGAGCAGGGTAAAGATCGCCGTGCCACCGATGATGTTGCCGGCCAGCACCGGCAGGAAGAACCCGCTGAGCGCCTCCGCGAGCCCGAGCTCGCCCAGCCACATCAGGTGCGTTATCTCTACCGACCCTGCGATGATATGGGTGAAATCGCCCGCCGCGATCAGCCAGGTGAAGGCCGTGATGACGAGAAAAGCGTTGCCCTGCGCGGTCGGCATCATCCAGACGATGGAGGCCACCAGCACACCCGCCGGGATCGCCCGGAGGAAAGCCTGCGCCGGCCCCATGCCCACCGCATGCTCCGACAGCGCGTGTATCGCGGCCCCGACCTTGGGCTCCAACACGCCATCGAGGGTAAAGAACCACCCAGCAATCGCCGCGCCGACCACGTTGGCGCTCAGCACGATGCCCCAGAGGCGGAGCATCTGCATCAGGCAAGCACGGCTGCCGCGGTGCATTACCGGCAGAACCGTGGTGATCGTGTTCTCGGTAAAGAGCTGCATCCGCCCGAAGATCACCACGAGGAAGCCCAGAGAATAGCCAAGGTTCTCGACCAGGAAGGCGCCGTCGGTGACAGGCAGGTGGCTACCCAGCACCGCCTCGCCAAGAACGGACAGGCTTATCAGCATCCCTGCCGCCAGCCCCGACCAGATCAGCGAAGTCGCCGGCCGCTCCAGCTCTTCGCCGCCGTCGCGACGGATCACCTCGTAGATCAGCCTCGCCGACAGGCGGGCGGCGTCCATCACCGAGGCTTCTTCGGACCGATGGCGGGCCGCGCTGTCCTCGGGCGGTTCGGCGGGGGGATGGGACATATGTTTCGTCATGCCATACAACGCGGCAACGGCTCGGGTGTTCCATTGCTGGCCGGACGGGGCCCGGCTCAGACCATCGCGTCGGGCACGCCGGGTAGCGGATAGCCGAAATCCTCGGCCGGGCGCGGATCGTAGGGCACTAGAAACCCGGCTCGCGACTCGGGATCCTGCGCGGCGTTGTCGTGGGCCAGCTTGCGCCAAGCCTCCGCTGCGCCCTCCAGGTCGAAAAAGGCATCGCCCGCGCCTTTTGGCAGCCAGTGCCGCATAACCCGCTGCCGCAGGTGCTGCACGTCGCGAGGATCGTCCAGCGCCACCCCGGCCTCGGTGTCCCACCACAGGCTCCGCCCGTTCAGATTGGCCGACGAGACCAGCGCCCGTTCGTCGTCGATACAGGCGACCTTGGCATGGACATAGATGATCGGCGCGCCGCAGAGCGTGTCGCGCCCATGCGCCGGGGACTTCGCGGGGCGCACCGGTGAACAAATCGCCGCGCGTGAACCGAAAGCTTCCTCCACCTGCCGGATACAACGCGCCTGCAGGTATTCGCCAAAACGCGCGTCCGGTCCCGACGCGGCCTCGAAAGCCACGTCCTCCGGCGCGCCAGGCAGAACAAGGATCAGCCCCAGGTCGGGCTGCGCCTGCGCTGCCGCCGCCAGCGCATCGGCGATCCGGCGGTCGCGGAAGAACTGCGTTTCGAGGTAGATCAGCCGCCGAGCCACTCCGAACGCCTCCAGATGCGCCTGCGCCAACTCCCCCACCAGCGGTCGAGGGCCGAGGAATGGCAGCGGAAAGTTGCGGCGCCGTGACATGGTGCGCAGGAGCCGCCCTGTAGGCGGCGCCTCGGCCCGGCCTTCCACCACCTGACGGAAGCTCTCGAGGTGGCGCTGCGCCTCGGTCACGATGGGGCCGCGGCACATCACCTGCACGTCGTGCCAGGTCTCGTCGCGTCGCCGCTGATGGTTCTTGTCGTCATAGCGCCGTTCATCCAGGTCGAGCCCACCGATGCACAGCAGCTCCCGGTCGAAGACGGCGATCTTCTGGTGGTGGGTGCCCGGCACCAGCGGCGGTGGCGGCCATTTGCGCGCCGACAGGCGGCCGCCGGTCTCTTCCTTGAGCCATTTGCGCAGGCCGGGGCTGTCCGAGAGTTGCCGCGCCCGTTCCTCTGCCGGCTGCCCGTTCAGGTCCCGGGCCGCCCGCCGAAGTTCCTTGATCAGCATCGGCCACAGCAGAAGCCGGGGCAACAGGCCGACCCGCGCCGGGTGCAACGCGTTGACGATGCGCAACCGCGCCATTGGCCCGGCCGCCCGGGCCGCTTGCTCGAAGGACCGCCGCGACTCCCACGAGACCCGGTGCAGCTTCCGGGCGAGGATAGGATCGAAGTCCGAGAGCACGAAATGGATCGCCACCCCGCGTTTCAGCACATGCACCAGCAGATCGAACCAGGTCTCCCCGATGGCCTTCCCTTCCTCGCTGCGCAACGCTGTGTCGGGATCGAAAACGCGGAAGCAGGCCCATATCTCGCGCTTTGCGTCGAGAAAGGCCCGCTCATAGGCCGGATAGGCCTCTTCGGCCGTGATCAGGACACGAAGATCGCGCATGTCCCCGACGGGCGCGATCTGGTCGTCAGCTTCTCTCGACATGCCAGCCCTCTCTCACCCACTACCCGCCCAGACATCCCCTCAACGTTCAAAACGCCGCGCCGGTTCCCTCCTCGAGTCGAAAAGGTTCCAGCGCAAAGGTTACCGCCAGCCGAAACACTCGGTCGTCGCGCCCCTGCTCGACTTCGGCGCCGAGCTGCATCGCAAAGGCGTTGATCAGCCGCGTGCCCAACCCGGAGCCACCGGATGCGGAAGGGTCCGCAGACTCCGGGCCCACCGAGTTCTCGACGCTGACCGTCGCAACCTGCGTGTCCTGCGGCCCGGAAACCCGCAACGTCAGCCGCACGAAGGGTCGCGCGCCGTTGTGGGTGCCCGCGTACTTGATGGCATTGGTCATCGCCTCGGTCACCAGCATCGCCAGCGGGCTCACCTGGTCGGGCGACATGGCGACGGGCTCTAGCTCGAGCTGCAGCTCGATCCGCTGCTCAGTTTCCTGCGCCACGGCAATCAACTGCTGGGCGAGGTCCTCCAGGAGCTGATCGGCCCGCAGCCCTACGAGCGACGAGCTCTGGTAGAGTTCGCGGTGAAACTTGGCGAGGCTGCTCAGCCGCCCTTGCACCCGTCGCAGCGCCTCCTCCGCCTCCGGGCCGTTGCTCTGCCGGATCTGCATGTTGATGATCGACGACATCAACTGAAGGTTGTTCTTCACCCGGTGATGCACCTCCCGCAGCAGCAGCTCGCGCTCGTGCACCCGGTCCTCCAGCTCGGCCTCGTCATGCAGGATCTTCTCCGCCATCGAGTCGAAGGTCTCGCCGATCTCCCGCAGCTCGCTCGGTGCCCGCGCCATCGTCTCGCCCGAGAGAATGGCCCGCCCGTCGGCAAAGCTGCGCATCCGCATCCGGAGCTGCCGGGTCGGCGCGATCACCTGGCGGCGCAGCACCAGCACCGCGACCAGCAGGCTGACCAGCCACATCAGGATCGGCGCATAGAGCGCCGCCCCGCCGTAGAGCTGCCGATTGACCGGCACCGCCCCGGCCGGCGCGCTGCCGAGCGCATAGGCCCGGTCGCCATAGAGCGGTACCACCGCGAAATCCCGGATCGGCCCGGCGACGCTCGGCTCGGTAAAGACGAAGCGGCCCGGCCCGGCGAGGCTCTTCAGGTCCCGGTCCCGGGGCAGCAGCTGGACGAGGTCCTCCGGCGCGACATCGGCGGTCAGCACCTCGCCCAAGGCGTTGAAGGTCAGGATCTGGAAGTCCGGGTCCTCGGTCTCGTCGGGCCTTGACAGCACCAGCGGCAACGAAGGGAAGGAGATCGAGACGAAGCCCTGGAAACTGTCGTCGGCCAGGTGCACCGGCTGGCTCACGACCACCACGGCCTGTTTCGTCGCCGCGCCCGAGGGGTTGAAGGTCACGTCCGCGCGGGGATTGGCGAAACGGCGGCGCGACGCCTCATTGTCCGAGAAATCGTAAAGTGCGTCCTTGTCGTTGCACCGATTGAGCTGGTCGGACTCCGTGTGTCCGACAAAGGCGAAGCGCGGGTTCGCGCCCGCGATCTGCTGCATCAGCGCGACGCATTCGTCCATGTCCGGGCGCTGCAGGGACAGCGTCTCGGCGAGGGTGGCGGCGGTGGCGAAGGCGCTCAGGATGGCGTCGCGTTCCGGCGCTGTGGCGGCGGCGGTCTTGGCCAGCAGGCTCGCGCGATAGCTCTCCGTCGCCGCCTGCGTGGCTCTTTGAGACTGCCATGCGGCCACGAGCGCCAGCGGCAGCAGCACCAGCGACAGCATGGAAACGATGCGAAAGGTCAGGCCCTTGCGATCCCAGCCAAGCAGGCCGGACCCGGATTCCCCGGACAGCTTCGCCCCCTTCGCCCCGAGAACGGGGGCCTGCGCGGGCGGGGCCGCCCTCAGCACCCGGGCTCCCCCGGCCTCTGCAAGGAACAGTACGGCACCGCGCCTGACCGGCCAAGGCGCGCGGTCCCGCCATCGGGAGACGACGCGGTTGTGTCAGGGGCAAGCCCCGCCAGCGGGTTCTCGGCAAGCAATTTCGGAGCGTTCATCATGTCCATCGCAGGGGATCCACCTGCCCAAACGCACGACCCGGGATCTTGTTCCCTGCGCCACGAGATTTTCTTCACACGGCCCGGCGCTCCCTCCACGTCCTCACGAGCCTCATCGCGGAAGCTTGCTCATAGACGCGCTGCGCCCACTCGAACTCCGCATGGAGAAGAAGAAAAACGACACCACATGTCGCAAATGTTGCTCTTCCGGTTGGCTTTCCGCCCGAGCTCCGTTATCCGGCCGTTCGTGACCTCGTACCCAGTCGAAGCGCAGCGCCCATATCAAACGCGCACTACCCGGCGAAAGCCGATCCGCAAACGAGTTGATCGCCCCGCGGCAGCGGCGGATCAGCGTGGTTTGCGAACCCTCTGCGAAGCCCGGCCCGAGGTCCACGCTGCCGCCTGCATCCGTCCCGGCGGCCCGACCGGTTCACACTCCCGATCGGGCACGTGGGGGCATTTCAATGCCAAATGGAGCATCTAATGAAATTCGCCACCTCCCTCGGCGCCGCCACCCTGGCGCTGGCCGTTCCCACCCTTGCCCATGCCGATTGCGGCGAGGTTTCGATTGCCCAGATGAACTGGGCCTCCGCCTCGGTCGTCTCGCAGATCGAGAAGTTCATCATGGAGCAGGGCTACGGCTGCACCGTCTCGCTGGTGCCTTCCGACACCGTGCCCGCCGTCACGTCACTGGCCGAGAACAACGAGCCCGACACCGTCTCCGAGCTCTGGGTCAATTCCGCCGGCGACGCCTATGACAAGCTCAAGGAGCAGGGCAAGGTCCGGGAACTCGGCGCAGTGCTCGAGCCCGGCGGGGTGGAGGGCTGGTGGATCCCGGCCTACCTGGCCGAGGCGCACCCCGAATTGACCACCATCGAAGGCGTGCTCGCCAATCCGGAGCTGGTCGGCGGGCAGTTCAACAACTGCCCCGACGGATGGGGCTGCCGGATCGTCAACGACAACCTGATCCCCGCCTTCTGATCCCCGCCTTTGGCCTCGAGGCCAACGGCATCGAGGTGTTCAACCACGGCTCCGGCGAGACGCTGGCGACCTCGATGGCCTCGGCCTACGAGAACGAAGAGCCCTGGTTCGGATATTACTGGGCGCCGACGGCGCTGCTCGGTAAGTACGAGATGGTCGCGGTCGACCTCGGCGAGTACGACGCCGATGTCCACGCCGCCAACCAGAACGCCGACAATGCGGACCCGAAACCCTCGGCTTTCCCTGCCGCACCCGTGGTCACCGTCGTCACCACCGATTTCGCCGAGCGTGAGCCGGAAATCGCCGAGCTGCTGGCCAATGTCAGCTTCGATGTCGACGACATGAACGCGACCCTGGCCTGGATGGACGCCAACAGCGCCTCCGGCGAGGAGGCGGCCGTCTACTACCTGACCACCTTCAAGGACAAGTGGGCCTCCTGGCTGAACGACGAGGCGAGCGAAAAGCTGGCCGGCCTGCTGAACTGACGCCAGCCCAAGAAACGAGGCGGGGTGGCGCTTGCGCCGCCCCGTCCCCCTTTTCGGCGCCCCTCCCCGGCTGGCGCAAGACGGAGGCCTCATGGCAACCTACGATTCCCTGTTCGACACGCTCGGATTGCGTGACTGGTGCGATGCCGGTTCCTCCTCCGCACCGATGTCGATGGCCGACCTGATCGGTCAAACCGGCGGCGCAGAGACCGACAGCTCGATCTGGCAACTGCCGTTCCCCTCGATGAACGCGCTCAACGACGCCTGCCCCGCATTTCCGCAATCGCGCGAGGTGACCCGCGGGCTGGAAGACGGCTTCCTCTCGATCAAGGACAGCCTCAGCTTCGTGCTCGACCCGTTGACGCAACCGCTCTCCTGGGCGCTCGAAGGCGCGCTCTGGCTGTTCGACACCACGCCCTGGTGGATCATGATCCCGCTGCTGCTGCTGGTGGTCCAGCTCGTGACCCGCTCGGCGGCGCTGGTGGTCTTCGTGGCCGCCTGCCTCGGCTTCCTCGCCTTCATCGATTACTACAGTTACGCGATGGACACGCTGGCGATCATCTTCGTCTGCGCCTTCATATGCGTGCTGCTCGGGGTGCCCATCGGCATCGCCATGTCCCGGAGCGACGGCTTTCAGCGCGCGGCGATCCCGATCCTCGACATGCTGCAGACGCTGCCAACCTTCGTCTACCTGATCCCGTTGATCTTCCTGTTCTCGGTGACCGAGCCCAAGCTCTACGGCATCGCGATCATTCTTTATGCCATCGTGCCGGTGATACGGCTCACCAACCTCGGCATCCGGCTGGTCGACAAGCAGGTGATCGAGGCAGCCGACGCCTTCGGCATGACCGCGCGCCAAAAACTCTGGGAGGTGCAGATCCCGCTGGCGCTGCCCAACATCATGGCCGGCGTGAACCAGACCATCATGATGAGCCTCGCCATGGTCGTCATCGCCTCGCTGGTCTCGGCGCCCGGACTCGGCGTGCTGGTGCTGCGCGGGATCCGCAACCTGGAGCTTGGCGTGGGCCTCGTCTCCGGCCTCGGCATCGTGCTGCTGGCGGTGATCCTCGACCGGACCACCAAGGCCGCACTGGCACGCGTCAACAGCACCCACCAGATGTGAGCAGGTTCCGATGACAGAAGAAATCAAGATCTCGATCCGCAAGCTCTACAAGATCTTCGGCGAAGATCCCGCCGCGGCGCTGGAACATGTGCGCGCCGGGGTCGACAAGACGGAGCTGCTGGAAACCTATGACCACGTGCTCGGACTGCAGGACATCAACGTCGACATGCACGCCGGCAAGATTACCGTGATCATGGGCCTGTCCGGCTCCGGCAAGTCGACCCTGATCCGTCACATCAATCGCCTGATCGACCCCACGGCCGGCGAGGTCTGGGTCAACGGCGAGAACGTCCTGACGCTCGACGAGAGGCAGCTCCGCCAGGTACGGCGCGAGCGGATGTCCATGGTGTTCCAAAAGTTCGCCCTCCTGCCGCACCGCACGATCCTGGAGAACGCCGGCACCCCGCTCTCCGTCCGCAGCCTGCCTCGCGCGAAATGGGAGGACGAGGCCCGCACCTGGCTCAACCGGGTCGGGCTAGAGGGGCTCGACGAGCAGCACCCCCACCAGCTCTCGGGCGGGATGCAGCAGCGCGTGGGCATCGCCCGGGCGCTGACCTCGAACGCGGACATCATGCTGATGGACGAGGCTTTCTCCGCGCTCGACCCGCTGATCCGCACCGACATGCAGAACCTGCTACTCGAACTGCAAGAAGAGCTGCACAAGACCATCGTCTTCATCACCCACGATCTCGACGAGGCGCTGAAACTGGCCGATCACCTGGTGATCCTCAAGGACGGCGCCGTGATCCAGCAAGGCGAGCCGCAAAAGATCCTGCTGCACCCCAACGATCCCTACATCACGGACTTCATCTCCGACATCAACCGCGCCCGCGTGCTGCGGGTCCGCTCGGTGATGGCGCCAGCGACGGACACCCGCACGGTGCTCGCCGGCGAAGTCGACCACAACGCCAACCTCGAGTCGGTGATCGGGCTGTCGGGAGGCGACACGACGCTCTCCTACCGGGTGATGAAGAATGGTGCGCAGGTGGGGGTGCTCTCGGTGAAAGACCTGGTGCGCGCGCTGGTGCCCTCCGAAGCCTCGGAAGACGGGGGCATCGCCCGCGCAAGCTGACCCGGGCAAGCCGTCCCGGCGTGTGGCGGTGCCGGCGGCATCCCGCTGCCACCGCCGCGCGGATTTCCGCTTCTGCCGCCACGCCGTCCGGAACGTTTCCGCGCGCCGGCCGTTTGGTCTGTCACCTCCTGATGGCAATCGCGCCGCCGGAGGAGACGCCACAAAGGAGGCTGACATGCGGAACATCCTCACCACCACAGCCCTCGTCATGATGACGGCCCTGCCCGTCTATGCCGAGAGCCACATGCAGACCCAAAGCACTCCAGCCGACACGGCTCAGTCCACGATGCCCGACTCCGGCACCGTCCCGACGCCGCCCCCCGAAACCGGCGCGGCCGAGACGCCTGCCAACACCGCGACGGTGCAGGATCCGATGTCTGACACCGCCGACACTGCACCGGCCGTAGACACCGAAGCCGCCGAACCCGGCGCCACGGCGGGTGCCGAAGGCACCGAGCCCATGGTCACTACGCCTGGCGCCGTGATTTTCGACGACGGGCCGCTGACCGCAGAGAAACTCGACGGGATGCGGGTGATCGGCGGCGACGGCGAGCGAGTCGGCGAGATCTCGCAGATCTTGCTGACCGACGATGGTCGGATCAACCGCGTGGTCGTCGATGTCGGCGGGTTCCTCGGCATCGGCGAGAAACCGGTCGCCCTGCCCTTCTCAGATCTGGAGCTCGTCGGCAGCGACACCATGGATGTCCAGGAGGTCCGAGTGGGCTACACCGAGGACGAACTGAACGGCATGGAGCGCTGGAGCGAGTGACCCGTCCCGTGCAGGACCTTGGCGCGGCGCCTTCAATGGCGCCCGCCGCACCCCAGCTGCTCGGCCAGGACGGGCGCCGTCAGGTCCATTTCTCCAGCAGGAGTCGCCGCGAGCCGATCAAGCCAAATGCCGACCGGACGGCGCCGCGCAGCTGCGTCATCCTCAACGACGGCGCCGGCAAGGACGCCGGCGGCAGCGCGCGTTTCGAGCGCCTTGAGAGGCTGCTGAAGGCGCAGGGGGTCCGTGCAGACCTGCGCCGCGTCACGCGCGGCAGCGACCTAGTCCAAGCCGCCCGCGAGTGCCTTGACGATGGCTACGGCCGCCTGATCGCCGCCGGTGGCGATGGCACCATCGCGGCGCTTGCCGGCGTCGTCCACGGCGCGGGCGCCGAACTGGGCATTCTTCCCGAGGGTACGTTCAACTTCTTCGCTCGCGGCCTCGGCATCCCCGAAGAGCCCGAGGACGCGGTTGCCGCCCTGCGCGACGGCGTGATCCGCGAAGTGCCCATCGGCACGGTCAACGGCCGGGTTTTTCTCAACAACGCCAGCCTCGGCGTTTATCCCGCGATCCTGCGCGAGCGCGAGGGCATGTATCGCCGTTGGGGCCGCAGCCGGCTTGCGGCTTACAGCTCGGTGCTTTCGGTACTGGCTGGCCGGCAGCGCCCGCTCGACCTCGCGATCCGCATCGACGGCGCCGAGCTGCACCTGCGCACCGCGCTCGCCTTCGTCTGCAACAGCGCCTACCAGCTCCGTCAGTTCGGCGTGGACGGCTCCGAAGCGATCGAGCGCGGCGAGTTCGTGCTGCTCACGTCGCGCAACGAGAGCCGGATTGCGATGCTTCGTGCGGCGCTGCGCCTGGCGCTTCGTCGCCCCCGCAAGGCAGAGGATTTCGACCTGCGCACCGGGCGAGAGATCGTCATCCGCCCAGCCCGCCACCGGAATCTACTGGCACTGGACGGAGAGCGGCAAGCTCTGGCAAGCCCGCTGCAGATCCGCCACGCCGTCCGGACCCTGCGCGTGATCGTCCCGAGCGGAAACGGCGGCTGATGCACCGCATCGTGCATATCTCAGACCTGCATTTCGGAACCGAGCACCCCGATCTGCTGGAGCCCCTGCGGAACGCGATCAACGGCGCAGGAGCCGATATCGTCGCCGTCTCGGGAGACCTCACACAGCGCGCGCGACGCCACCAGTTCCGCGCCGCGCGCGCCTTCCTCGACAGCCTCGCGCCCCCCTGGATCAGCGTGCCCGGCAACCACGACGTTCCGCTGGACAAGCTCTGGGACAGATTCTTTCGCCCTTATGCGCGCTATCGCGAGGTCATCTGCGAGGATCTTTGCCCGGTGCGGCGGCTCGGGCCGCTGACGCTGGTCGGGCTGAACACCGTGAATCCGCACACCTGGCAGCGCGGCCGTATCGGTCTCCGCAACGTGCGCCGCGCTTGCGATACACTCGGCGAGGCGGGTGGCATCGGCGTCGTGATCGCCCACCACCCGTTCAACCAGCTCCCCGATTCCGGCAAGGCCCTGATGCGTCACGCCACAGCCGCCGCCGGCGCGCTGGCGGAATGCGGCGCTCAAGTGATCCTGACCGGGCATCTGCACCAATGGCGGGCCGACCCTTTCGTGACCCGCCAACAGGACCGCAACCTGCTGCAGGTGCAGGTCGGCACCAGTCTGTCCCGCCGGGTGCGTGGCCAGCCGAACGACTTCGCTGTGCTGGATTTCGACGACGCAGGCGTGGAGGTGCGCCGTATGGCCTGGTTCGCCCCTGCTTTCCGAACCGCCGACCTGCGACGCTTCGACCGCATCGGCCCGGAGTGGCGCCGCGCCTGAGCCCCGCAACGACACCAAGGCTCCGGCCGTCTCAGATCAACGGCCGCCGCATAGGCGCGTCATTCTCCACCATCGCCAACTCCGCCAGCCCACCCACGTCGTGAATGCGCAGCACGCTCTCGGCCCAGGTGGCAAGCTGCCGGTCGCGCAGCTTGCCCAGCGTCTTGTTGGTGTGCACCAACGACAGGCCGAGCGCGTCGGCCAGATCCTGCTGGCGATAGGGCAGCGGCATGACGCCCGCCTCCATCAGCCCAAGGCTCAGCCCCCGCCGCGCGATCCGGTGCAGTGCCCAGGCGACTGCCTGCAACGCGTCCCGTTGGCCCAGCGTCAACAGCGTCTCGCCGAGGAAATGCTCCTCGATGGCGGCCAGCCAGGTCAGGTCGAAGGCCCGCTCCGGGTGCTCACGAAATACCTGCCAGATGGCCTTGCGGTCGAACACGCAGAGTGTCATCTCCGTGCTCGCCTCCACCGAATGCGTCATCTCGCCCATGACGCCTGCCTGCAAACCTATGAAATCTCCGGGAAAGACGAAGTTGATCACCTGCCGCCGCCCGCATTCGGTGAGCTTCGCCCGCAGGCCCATCCCGCTCAGAACGGTGTAAATCTGCGGAGCATTGCCACCCTCCGACAGGATCGGCGTGCCGGCCTCCACGGCCATCTCGCCCATCTTGAATTTCCGCATGAAATCGACTTCCGAGGTGCTCATCGGATGGAACACCTCAAGCCGTCTCAGCGGGCAGTTCCTGCAATCCGTTTTGATCTTGAAGTCCCTCCAGCTATGTCACAGTTTAATGCGCGCCTCGTGTTATTGTTCCACAGACCTCATCGTTCCACTGACACTCAGGTTCCGATGCAGCTCATCCTTCTCGAACGCGATATCGTGATTGCCGAAGACATCGCGGAGATTGTCAGGGGCGTCTTCGAACTGCCCCAGGTAATGATCGTCGCTTCAGTTGAGGCCGCCTGCGCGGCCCTTGAGGCCGCAGACAGCGCCTGGGACGCGGTGATGCTCCACGGCACGTCCGAGGAGATCGGCAACGATCGGCTTCGCAGCCTGCTCACCGGCAGGGGCCTGCCCGCGATTGTCACCGGCGCCGGTGACCGCGTCGACCTCCCCCCCGGCTGGACCCGCCTCCCCATCCCCTTCACCACAGAAGACCTCGCGACGCTTCTGCAACGCATCCTCCCCCACCGCCCGATAGCGGGTTGAGGGGAAAGCCCGGGTTTCTGCGCCAAGGCGACGATCGAACCGTCTTGGGCAAAGTGCAGCCCATCTGCCACCCCAAGCTGGAAGCGCTGTCGCTCGCCAGTGTTCCCTGTGCCTGGGTGTTGCGGCAGACCTCACGCCGCGAAGGATTCACAACCCGTTTGCCCTGGTTGGAAGGATCGGGCGCGCAAGCCCGCACCCGCCCGCAACCGCGCGACGAACTGATCCAGCGTTCGAGCCGGTGAGACGCCTTTGGTTAGGTCCCAATTGCGAAAGTTGCACTCACCAAGAGCGGGACGCGTCTGATCTGGTCGGTCATGGTGCTGTTCAGGCCACCGCCCAGACAAACCGTCGGGATGGTGGCCTGCCTCCTGCGCCTGCCAAATCCGGACCGGGCAGGCCCTAATTGCGCCTCGCGGTGCCGCCGTCTGGGAACGCTCTCCTTCCAGATCGCCTAACGCCGCGCAAATGGCCCGATGCACCTGCCGGGGAACCCGATACCGTCTTGTGCGTTACCCATCGGAAGACGGAGATCACATCCAGGAGAAATTCATGTCCCCTCCCGACACCAACGCCCCCAAGGAGACGCGCAGGCACCGCCCTGCCCTCATCGGTATTGCCGTCGCCGTGGTGCTCGGCGCGCTCTTCTTCCTCACCAACCTGTTCAATGCCGCCGACAATGAGATCGACCCTGACGGCGGGGCGCAGATGACTCCGCCGGAAGCAACCGCCCCTGCCACACCGCAATAAAGGGAGTGAGACGATGGCCAACGACCATGGCCCCTCTGTGAAGAACGACGACACATACGAGGCGCTCCGTGACAAGGGCTATAGCAAGTCCAAGGCCGCGGCGATCGCCAACGCGCAATCCAACCCCGAGATGTCACCGTCCGAAAAGGGCGGAAAGTCGCCGCCCTACGAGGAATGGACGAAGGACGAGCTGATGGACCGCGCACGGGAACTCGACATCTCCGGCCGTTCGACCATGACGAAGGACGAACTGATCGAGGCGCTACGCAGCTGAGCCGCTGCACCAAACCAGATTAAGTGAACCATTTCAGCGGCCTGCACCCCAACTCCGCATGCAGCTGCGCACGCTACCACGGAGAATACCGATGGAATTCCTGTTTGGCCTGATTGTCATGATCGCGGATATCTATGCGATCTACAAAACCCTCACCAGCACCGCCTCGACCGGAACCAAGGTCCTCTGGACGCTGGTCATCGTGCTCCTGCCGATCCTCGGTTTCATTGCCTGGTTGATCCTTGGCCCGAAAGAGCGCACTCAACCGAGGTAACCGGCCGACCCGCCTCCCCGGGTTCGGCGCGCCACCGTGGGAGGAGTCATTTGAAACACAGCCATTTCACCTCTCCGCTGCGGTGGATCTGGCACAACGTCGAGCTGACCTCGCTGGCCCTGCTGGTGATGATCATCGGCGGTGCCTGGTCCTTCGCCGAACTGGTGGACGAGGTGTTCAACGGCAATACCCGCAGCCTCGACACTTCGCTGCTTTTGCTCCTGCGGGATCCCATCAATCCCGACCTGCCGCGCGGCCCGTGGTGGCTGCAGGAGATGGGCCGAGACCTGACGGCGCTCGGAGGCATCGCCGTGCTGACGCTGGCGATCATCGGCACCACGGGCTACTTCCTGCTCAAGCGCCGGTTCGGCACCGCTCTGTTCCTGCTGGTCTCGACCGGCGGCGGGATGCTGCTGTCCAGCTTCGCCAAGGGCTATTTCGACCGCGCGCGCCCTGAACTCGTGTCGCACGGCAGCCTCGTCGTGACGCCCAGCTTCCCCTCCGGCCACACGCTGATGGCGGCGGTGGTCTATTTCACCCTCGGCGTAATCGTTGCGCGCAGCCTGCCCGGGTTCCGGCTCAAGGCCTATGTGCTGTCGCTGGCGGCGGCTCTTGCCATGCTGGTCGGGATAAGCCGGGTTTACCTTGGCGTGCACTGGCCGACAGACGTTCTGGCTGGCTGGATCATCGGCGCGGTCTGGGCAGCGCTCTGCCTGCTGGTCGCCCGCTTCCTCGCCCGTCGCGGCCGACTAGAGCACTCTGCCCGTGCGGACCTGCCGGGCCCCATGGACTGACCGGTGAGCGCCCCGCCGACGGCATCGCACACCGGAACGTAGTATTGACGTTGCCCCGATCGCAATCGAGCCTCGAAATCTATTCACGGTTGTTCAGGGAAGGTCTTGTTTTCTGGTGCCGCAGGGGAGGATTGAACTCCCGACCTCACCCTTACCAAGGGTGCGCTCTACCACTGAGCTACTGCGGCGCCGAAGCGTGGGCGGGGATATACAGGGCGAGACGGGGAGCGCAAGCAGATTCTCGCAAAATGCGCAGGATATGACCTCCGGCGACCGACAGGAGGCTGGACCTGAAAGATGCGCTCGCGTATTTGCGCCCCATGGGCAGCAAAAGCGGAACGTCGGGACCCCGCACCGAGCGGGACCAGCGTTTGAAACAGGCATTGAAGGCCAATCTGCATCGTCGCAAGGCGCAGGCGCGCGTGCGCGCATCCGGATCCGAGCAGGAGACGGCGGCGGATTCCCGCGCGACTTCAACGCAGAACAACAGGCCGAATTCGGGGCAGGAGACAGGGCAGGATGGATAGGATCGTTGTACGCGGAAATGGCCCGCTGAACGGAAAGATCAGCATTTCAGGGGCGAAGAACGCCTGCCTGACGCTGATGCCGGCAACCTTGCTGAGCGAGGAGCCGCTGACGCTGACCAATGCGCCGCGGCTGTCCGATATCCGTACCATGACCACGCTGCTGCGCTCGCTCGGCGCCGAAGTGCAGACCATGCAGGACGGCAAGGTGATCGCGATGTCGAGCCACCAGGCCGACAACCACGTCGCCGACTACGATATCGTCCGCAAGATGCGCGCCTCCAACCTCGTGCTGGGCCCCTTGCTGGCACGCCACGGCCATGCTGTTGTCTCTCTGCCCGGTGGCTGCGCCATCGGAGCGCGCCCGATGGACATTCACATATCCGCCCTGGAGGCGATGGGCGCAGAGATCGAGCTGAAGGATGGCTATCTGCATGCAAAGACGTCGGGCGGGCTGAAGGGCGCGGACATCACGTTGCGATTTGCCTCCGTCGGCGCGACCGAAAACACGGTGATGGCCGCTACCCTCGCCAAGGGCACCACGGTGCTGCGCAACGCCGCGCGCGAACCGGAGATCGTCGACCTCGTGGAGTGCCTGCGCAAGATGGGCGCCGAGATCGAGGGAGAGGGCACCGACACGATCACGATCCAGGGCGTCGACCGCCTGCACGGCGCGACTCACCCCGTCGTGGCCGACCGGATCGAGACCGGCACCTACATGCTCGCGCCGGCCATTGCGGGCGGCGAGGTCGAACTGATCGGCGGCCGCATCGACCTGCTGGGCGCCTTCTGCGAGAAGCTGGACGCCTGCGGCATCGACGTGACCGAGACGCCGACCGGCCTGATCGTACGGCGCCGAAACGGGCGGGTGAACGCCGTCAATGTCGTGACAGAGATCTTCCCCGGCTTTCCGACCGATCTGCAGGCGCAGATGATGGCCGTGATGTGCACCGCCGAGGGGGTGAGCGTCCTCGAGGAGCGAATCTTCGAAAACCGCTTCATGCACGCCCCGGAACTGATCCGCATGGGCGCGCATATCGACGTGCATGGCGGCACCGCCACGGTGACGGGCGTCGACAAGCTCAAGGGCGCCCAGGTCATGGCGACCGATCTGCGCGCCAGCGTCTCGCTGATCCTCGCGGCGCTCGGCGCCGAGGGCGAGACCGTGGTCAACCGGGTCTATCACCTGGATCGCGGCTACGAGCGGGTCGAGGATAAACTGAGCGCCGTGGGCGCGCATATCGAGCGGGTGAGCGAAGATGAGTGACGCAACATTCGAAGATGGCGCGGAACGCGCGGTGACGCTGACGGCGGCGGACGCCGAGGATCTGCAGGTCCTGTCCGCCATGGTGCAGGACGCGGTACTGCCGATCACGGAAATGACCTGGGAGAGCGGCCGCCGGCGCTTTGCCATGCTGATCAACCGGTTCCGCTGGGAAGACCGCGACGCGGCGGAACGCCGGGGTCGGGCCTACGAGCGGGTGCAGAGCCTGCTTCTGGTCGACGACGTGCTCAAGGTGGCCACGCAGGGCATCGACCGGGACGACGAGGACACCGTCCTTTCGATCCTGGCGCTCACCTTCGAGCCCGGCGAGGACGGTACCGGCCGGGTCGTTCTGGTGCTGGCAGGCGACGGCGCGATCGCGCTCGACGTCGAGTGCCTCAATGTCACGCTTCGCGACGTCACCCGGCCCTATGCTGCGCCGTCCGGGCATGCTCCGTCCCACGGCGACTGAGCGCCGCGCATCCCTCGCTTGAGACCCGGGCCGGTGGAGGCTATCAGGTCGACGACGAGGAGTACGCATGCCCCAGTTCCTGAATACCGCCGACACCGATTTCGAAAGCCGTTTCGCCGCCTTCCTGACCACAAAGCGCGAGGACGCGCCGGATGTGGACGAGGCCGTTGCGGCGATCATCGCCGATGTGCGCAAGCGCGGCGACGCCGCCGTCACCGAACTGACCGAGCGCTTCGATCGCCTCGCGCTGACGCCGGACACCCTCGCCTTCTCGGAGGCCGAGATAGATGCCGAATGCGCCCGTGTGCCGGTGGCCGAGCGTCGCGCGCTCGAACAGGCCGCCGAGCGCATCCGCGCCTATCACGTCCGACAGATTCCCGACGATGCGCAGTGGACGGACCTGGAGGGCGCCGTTCTTGGCTGGCGCTGGACGCCGGTCGCCGCGGCCGGGCTCTATGTTCCCGGCGGGCTCGCCTCCTACCCCTCCTCCGTGCTGATGAACGCGATCCCGGCCCGAGTAGCCGGGGTAGAGCGGTTGGTGGTCACCGTGCCCACGCCCGATGGCGTCGTGAATCCGCTGGTTCTGCTGGCCGCGCGCATCGCCGAGGTCGACACGGTCTACCGGATTGGCGGTGCGCAGGCGATCGCTGCGCTGGCCTATGGCACGCAGACCATTGCCCCGGTCGACAAGATCACCGGCCCCGGCAATGCCTATGTCGCCGCCGCCAAGCGCCGCGTCTTCGGCAAGGTCGGGATCGACATGATCGCCGGCCCATCGGAGATCCTGGTGATCGCCGATGCCGACAACGATCCCGACTGGATCGCCGTCGACCTGTTGAGCCAGGCCGAACATGACGAGAGCGCCCAGTCGATCCTGATCACGCCGGATGCGGCCTTTGGGCGGGCGGTGGCCAAGGCGGTCGAGAAACGCCTCGAAACATTGGAGCGGCGCGCCATCGCGGGGCCGAGCTGGCGCGATTTCGGCGCCGTCATCACGGTGCGCGATCTCGACGAGGCCGCCGCCCTTTCCGACCGGATTGCGCCCGAACACCTCGAGCTCTGCGTCGCCGACACCGACGTCCTCTCCGCGAAGATCCGCCATGCCGGCGCGATCTTCCTTGGCAAGTGGACGCCCGAGGCCATCGGCGACTATGTCGGCGGGCCGAACCACGTCCTGCCCACGGCGCGCTCCGCCCGGTTCTCCAGCGGTCTTTCGGTGCTCGACTTCCTGAAGCGCACCACGCTGGCCCGCATGAGCCCCGGCGCGCTCGCGGCCATCGGTCCGGCGGCCGAGACCCTTGCGAAATCCGAGAGCCTCGAGGCGCATGGCCTCTCCGTCCGTGCCCGGCTCGACCGGCTGAACGAGGAAACCTCATGAGCCCGTCCCGCATCTGCCATATCGAGATCGACGACAGCCATCTCGCCCCGCCAACTCCCGAGATCGCGCAGGAGCGTCAGGTCGCCGTGTTCGACCTGCTCGAGGACAACAGTTTCGCCCTGCCCGCCCGCGATGACGGCCCTCCGCCCACCGGGCCGTTCCGGCTGGCGCTGGCGATCCGCGACCGGCGGCTGGTGTTCGACATCGCCACCGAGGACAAGAAGAAGGTCGGCGAGTTCCACCTTTCGCTCGGGCCCTTCCGGCAGGTCGTGAAGGATTACTTCCAGATTTGCGAGAGCTATTTCTCCGCCGTGAAGACCATGCCGCCCAGCCAGATCGAGGCGATCGACATGGCCCGGCGCGGCATCCACAATGAAGGCGCCCGGGTGCTGCAGGAGCGGCTGGAGGGCAAGGCCGAGGTCGATATCGACACCGCGCGACGCCTTTTCACCCTGATCTGCGTGCTGCATTTCGGGGTCTGAGGATGGGCGTTTTCCCTGCCTCTGTCCTGTTCACCTGCGACCACAACGCCGTCCGGTCGCCGATGGCGGAGGGAATCGCCAAGCTCTATTACGGTCATTCCTTCTACATCCAGTCCGCCGGCGTGAAGAACGATCTTGAGATCGACGGCTTCTGCATCGCGGTCTGCCAGGAGATGGACGTTGAGCTGTCGCGCCACCGCTCCCGCAGCTTCGACGAGATGCAGGATTGGGGCGACGACCTTGGTGGGTTCGAACTGATCGTCGCCCTGTCGCCAGCCAGCCAGCGCAAGGCGCTGGAATTGACCCGATATTACCATCTCGACGTGGAATACTGGCCGATCATGGACCCGACGGGGCTGGGCGAGACACGCGATGCCAAGCTTGCCCGCTACCGTCAGTCCCGCGACCAGATCATCGACCGCATGGTCGACCGCTTCGGCCCGCCGACCTCTCAGGGCACCGCATGAGCGTTGAGCTGCGCCCGCTTGTAGGGCCGGCCGTACGCGCCGCGCTCGACGCGCTTGCCGACCTCCGCATCCGGGTCTTCCGGGACTTCCCTTATCTCTACGACGGCGACCGCATCTACGAGCGGCGCTACCTCGAGACCTATGCGGACAGCCCCGGCGCGATTCTGGTCGGGGCCTTCGACGGCGACCGCCTCGTCGGCGCCGCGACCGGCGCGCCGATGGAGGACCACGCCGACGACTTCGCCGCACCGATGGCCGAGACGGGCCTTCCGCTGACCGACATCTTCTACTGCGCGGAGAGCGTGCTTCTACCGGACTATCGCGGCCGTGGCATCGGCCATCGCTTCTTCGACCTGCGCGAAGCCCACGCCCGGACGCTCGGCCGCAAGGTCTCGGCCTTTTGCGCCGTGATCCGCCCCGCCGGCCACCCGCTCCGCCCGACCGGCTTTCGCCCGCTCGATCCATTCTGGCGCTCGCGCGGATATGAAACGGTGCCCGGCGCGATGGCCCGCTTCCACTGGAAGGACGTGGACCAGGACACCGAAACCTCGAAACACCTGCAGGTCTGGACCCGAATACTATGACTCTCGCCCGAAAGATCCGCGTCGCCGCGGCGGCTTATCCCGTCGAGCGCCTGCCCGACATGGACGCGCTCGCCACAAAACTCGAACGCTGGGTGGCCGAGGCCGCAGGCGCCGGGGGCGAACTGCTCGTCTTCCCGGAATACGGCGGCATGGACGCGGCGCTGATCGGCGCCCCGGATGTCATCGGCACGGCAGAGGCCTGCGAGGCCGCCGCACGCGCGGCACCGGCCCTCGCGGAGTTGCATGCAGACCTCGCACGGCGCTACCGCGTGCACATTCTTGGAGGTTCGCTGCCGACGCGAGCCGAAGGTCGGCTGGTAAACCGGACGACGTTCCATACGCCCGACGGCCGCATGGGCTGGCAGGACAAGCAGGTCCTCACCCCCTGGGAAGAGCAGAATACCGACCTTGAACCGGGCGATCCGCTGACCACCTTCGACACCGAGTTCGGCAGGATCGGCGTGCTGATCTGCTATGACAGCGAATTTCCCGCCCAGGCCGAGGCACTTGCCGTCGACCTGCTGCTGATCCCCTCCTGCACCGAGGCGCTGACCGGGCACAGCCGCGTGCACATCGCCGCCCGTGCCCGCGCCCTCGAAGGGCAGCGCGTTACCGTGCTTTCCCAGACCGTGGGCCCGGTCCCCGGCTGCGAGATCATGGACGAGAACACCGGCGCCGCCGGTCTTTTCGGCCCGCCCGACCGGCCGTTCCCGCCGAGCGGCATCATCGCCGCCGGTCTGCTCAACCGGCCGGGCTGGGTGATCGGTGATGTGGATCCCGCGGCGATCGCGCAGACGCGCGCGAGTGGCGGCGTGGCGCTCCTGCGGCACTGGCCACATGCACAGCAGAGGGCAGAAGCAGCAACCCAAAGGGCGCTTGCCCCGAATCGGCCTTGATTTACCGCTACGATGAGCGCATTTAACCGTCAACTTCCCGCTAGGGGAGTTTTCGGAAACAACAACTGGAGTAACCATGGCCAAGGAAGAAATGCTCGAATTTCCCGGTGTCGTGAAGGAACTCCTGCCGAACGCGACATTCAGGGTCGAGCTTGAAAACGGCCATGAGATCATCGCGCACACGGCAGGCAAGATGCGCAAGAACCGCATCCGCGTTCTGGCAGGCGACCGTGTCCAGGTCGAGATGACCCCCTACGATCTGACCAAGGGTCGGATCAACTACCGCTTCAAGTAAGGCCGGCGCGTGCGGCTGATCCTCGGCTCGGGCAGCCCGCGCCGCCGGGAGCTATTGGCGCAGATTGGCGTCGTTGCGGACGACATCCGTCCGCCCGAGATCGACGAGACGCCGGCGAAGGGCGAGCAGCCTCGCCCCTATTGCCGCCGGATGGCAATCGAGAAGGCGCGCGCCGTCGAGGCCGCCCCCGAAGAGATCGTGCTGTCCGCAGACACCACCGTCGCGCTCGGCCGCCGCATCTACGGAAAACCCGCCGATGCCGGAGAGGCAGCGTCGTTCCTGCACGCGCTCTCCGGACGCCGGCACCGGGTCGTAACCGCGGTGGCGGTCCGGTTCGGCGACAAGATATGGGAGCGCGACGTGGTCAGCACGGTTCGCATGAAGATGCTCAGCAATCCGGAAGTGAACGCCTACCTGGAGTCAGGCGATTGGCAGGGCAAGGCGGGCGGTTATTCCATTCAGGGGCCCGCCGGCGCTTTCATTCCGTGGATCAGCGGCTCCTACACCGCCATCGTCGGCCTGCCACTGGCCGAAACCGCCGGGCTCCTCATGGCGGCTGGCTACCCGCTCTACGGGCGCGCGGCATGAAGGGCACAAGCGTCTTCCTCGATCACCTTGCGGGCCGCCGCGCTGCGGCGTTGGTGCGCGACGGGCAATTGCACGACCTGATCGTCGACCCGCCTGACGATGCCCCATTTCCGGCCGGCGCCATCCTACGCGGAATTGTCGAGCGCCCGATGAAGGGGCAGGGCGGCGTCTTCGTCCGCCTGCCCGAAGGCAAGGGCTACCTGCGCGCGCCCAAAGGCCTGGTGCCGGGCCAGCCGGTGCTGGTGCAGGTCACCGGCCATCCCGAACCGGGCAAGGCCATCCCGCTCACGCCCAAGCTGCTCTTCAAGTCCAAATACGCCATCGTCACGCCGGACGCTCCGGGACTGAACCTGTCACGTCAGATCCGGGACGAAGAGCGGCGCGCCGAGCTGCGCACGCTCACAGAAGAGCTCATGGAAGGCTGCCCTTACGGCCTGATCCTCCGCTCGGAGGCAGAGTCGGCTCCCGAGGCCGAGATCGTCGAGGACATCGCCGAGATGCGCAGCCTCGCGGAGGCGATCACCGGCGCCGAAGGCTCCGCGGCCGAACTCCTGCTCGATGCGCCCGATGCCCATGCGCTGGCCTGGCGCGAGTGGGGCACGCCGGACGAGATCGTCACCGATCCGGGATGTTTCGAGACGCGCGGCGTCCTCGACGACCTGGCCGACGCGCTGCGCTTCTCCATTCCGCTCGCCGGCGGGGGCTCCGTCGTCATCGAGCCGACCCGCGCACTGGTGGCCATAGACGTGAACACCGGCGCCGACACGTCTCCCGCCGCCGGGCTCAAGGCCAACCTGGAAGCCGCCCGCGCCCTGCCCCGCCTGCTGCGCCTGCGCGGCCTTGGCGGACAGATTGTCATCGACTTCGCACCGCTCTCCAAGAAGGACCGCCGGCAGGTCGATCAGGCCCTGCGCAGCGCCTTCCGCACCGATCCGATCGAGACCGCCCTGGTCGGCTGGACCCCGCTCGGCCATTTCGAGGCCCAACGCAAACGCGAACGCCTTCCGCTGGACCAGGCCATTCTGGAGGTTCTCCAATGACTTGTCCGATCTGCGCTGCCCCAACCGCCGACTCGTTCCGCCCCTTCTGCTCCAAACGCTGCGCCGATATCGACCTCGCTCGGTGGCTGAATGGCCGCTACGCAATCCCGACCGACGAAGCTCCTGAAGAGCCCCCAAACGACCCCGCCGAACCTCCGGGAAATATCCACTGATTTTTTGCCCACAGCCTCTGGACTATGCCATGCCGCCCGTCTAGAAGGCGCAAACCCAACGCTAACAGCGTTCCCGTGCCCGGGTAGCTCAGGGGTAGAGCAGTGGATTGAAAATCCTCGTGTCGGTGGTTCGATTCCGCCCCCGGGCACCATTACAACCAAGCAAGACATTGAAATTGCGTTGCTTTTTTCGCATTAGCAGAGACCTATCCACCCAAATATACACCCTTTGCGTGCCGGTGGAGGGCATATCAGGCGCATTTTGGGGCCTGACAAAATTTGCTCACTTACCTCGTTCTTCCCGCCAGCGCTCCCACCGTTTGCGCTGGGCTTCGGCTATCTTCGCCCTACCCTCGGGCGTTCGCGGTCCGGTGCTCTTTCCCCCATGAAGGCGGCAACGGCTTTTGCTGGGTTCGGATTTCGCGCGGCAAGGCGTGCCCTTCCGCGTGCGCGCGTTGCAAGGCATACGCCGGGACTTGGCGACGGGTTCCGGGAATGAGCTAAAATCGTCTAGTTTAGATAAGACCCCATGACGCGCGCGCGCGAACGGATCTAGAAATTCGCCACCCACAAGTTCAGCCCCGAGCGCTTGCGCAATCGCCTTCACGGCATAGCCTCGGGGGTCAAGCGTGGCCTTTGCCTCCCAATATTGAAGCGCCTTGTGTGTGATGCCAGCGCGCCTTGCCAGTTCGCGCAAGCCGAAGCCCCGCGCTTTCCGCAAAGTGCGCAGATCGGCCCCCGTTTTCATTGGACACCGGACCGCCAAACACCTCCAGTCACAGAGCTACCGACAGGGCCAAGTTTGGGCAAGAGCAGCGGCCACTAAGGCCGAAGGTGGACCACTCCACATCTGGGGATTGTCTCGCCCAAAATTCACGACGGCTGCCATCTTGGCATTCAAGGTCGTTTCAGCTCTAGCGGCAACGTGCGGAGGCATCACGGTTCCTTGATCCAATGCCAGCAAACAATTGATCATCATCAAATCGGATACGCCAGAAACTCGGCCCATGCACATTCCAGCGTCCAGGAGGTCGACATTAGAAACGAAGTCCGAACGCAAAGCCTTTTCACAATGCCCGATAAACTCTCCGGCTGTCTCGCCCGTGACTGGCGATGCAGAAATCATGGCAAGACCTAAAACCATCAGGTTAGACCAGTTCATCGAGCGTCTCCGTTAGCGTAAGCCTGGGCAATAGTGCACCAACCACTATGCACATGTGTCGAGGTCGGCAACACACGGCACCACATGACACCGAAGCACCCTCGCCACCCAGCCCTCCTGAGTTTCTGGTGGACACCGTCACTGCTCACCCCTCGTCGCCAAGACTTCAGCTTCATTCCATACGGCTTCGATAGCCTTCGGTGTGCGCGCCACCTCGTCCGGGTCGAGTGGCCCAGAGCAAGCCACATGCAACTTCCGCCCATCAGGCTCCGTCAGGCTCACACGCCAATCAGCCACGCCACAAACGGCACACAACGCCGGGGCCGCGACTTCGGGCGTATCGACACCGTGACGCCGCGCCGGGGGCCTTGCGACACTTGCGACAACTGCGACACGGGCGGGCTTTGTCGCAGGTGTCGCGGAAGTCGCAGGCAGGTCGGCATCGAGAGCGAGTATCCTCTCGCCCTCGATTTCGGCCAGCGCGGCTTGTACGTCAAACCACATCGCCGCCCCCCTTCACGATGCGCCACGCTTCCGCCCGCGCGGCATCGCGCACCACTGATCCTCGTTCCAGCAGGGCAAGCCACCCATGCCGTTGCAAGATGCCCAACGCAGCGCGGGCCTTGGGGCTTTCCCTTAGCGCGTTCGGCCCGCGCCGCACCACGTCCCGCACCATGATTTCTGGATGCGGCCAACTCTCTAGCAGCCATTTCCGCAAGGCTTCGGCACGGTCGATTTCGTGACTGACGGTTGCCGCGTCTGCCAGCCGCACGGCTTCGCCAAGATAGAATTGCGCGAGCGCGATGCCGTCGCCCATCTCTTGCGCTGAGATGGCGGGGGCCTCCAAGTCACGCCAAAGCGCCAGTACGCCCGCTATGCGCGCGGCCTGCTCGGCTGACTTGCTGGCGTAGCCCGTGACGTGCGCGAGTTCCCCGTTGGCGGCTTGTTCCTTCTCAATGGCATCGGAAAACCGCACCAACAACTCACGCGCCTCAGGGGCCAACGGCAGTGTCCTGGGTGACAGTTCGCGAGTTTCCTCATCCATCGGCAGAGGCATATCGAGAACCGCACGCAGCCTTCGCCCGAACGCGCCCAGCGCACCGTTATCGCTTTGGGCGTTTGCGTAAAACCGCGTCCCGATGGCGCTGGGCGGCTCGCAAATCAGGAACCGGGGCAGAAAGCCCGTATCCGCCGCCATGCGGTCAGCCATGAAGGCACGCGCGACGGAGGGTTGCGCCATCAGATGCACGGCCAAGCGCCGCCCGTAAAGCGTGGCGTGTCCGTCGCCTGCCCGCGTGCGCTGTATCGGATTGCCTTGCCAGAGGTTATTCAGCGCCGCGAGCGTCTTTTGCCGGTTGTCGCTGTTCATGGCGTGCCCCCCGAGAAACTGCCCGCCCTCGTCGCTAAAAATCCCAAGCGACGGTTGCCCGGTTGCGAATAGCCGGGTCAGCCCCTCGAATGTTGGTTCCGTTACCGTGCGGTCGGCGCTGGGCGGCGCGGCGGGTTCCTGCCCCAGCGCGTTTAGATCCGCCTGGGCCGCCGTCCGTTTCTCACCCTTGCTCTTTCTCGCGTCGGCAAGAATGCGGTCACGTTCGCCCTTCCAAATGGCGTGCGCGTTCTGCCAGCTTGCCTGAGCGTCGCGCTGGGCGCGGGATTGTTCCCGCTCATAATCGCGCAGCGCAGCCATCAACGGCCCGTCGCAGCTCGATTTCCGTTCGCCCGAACGTGCAATGGTCAGCGCGTAGAGCGACACCGGGCGCGGCCCGCCAAGTGTCTCCACGTCTGCAAAGCCTTGTACGGCCAGCGATGCCACCGTTAGAGCCGATGCGGCGGGAATGGCGACAGGGGCCTGCGCCATCCCCTGCACCGCCTCGACTGCGGCGCGCAGCGGCCCCAGGTGGGCAACCGGGTAGGCTGCGCCGGGGGCAACTTCCCGCACCAGCGGTTGCGGTCCCTCGGGCGTGAACGGGATAGGTTCGGGGGCGTTCATGCGGCTTCCCCTTTCTTGTTGATAATGTCGTTCCAGTCGCGGCCTTCCGGCGCGGGCAGCAGCGACACTGCCCAGCCCGCCAAGTGCGCCCGTTCGGCCAGGGCGTGTGCGGCGTCGCGGCCTGCGGTGTCGCCGTCCGAGGCAATGGTTAATCGCCCAGGTTCCGGGGGCAGGCGCAGGGCGCGCATCCCGCTTGTGCTTAGAGTCGCCCAGATAGCCGCAGGGCGGCCTAGCAGCCCGCAGGCAAGCGACAGAGCGGTTTCGATACCCTCCGCCACGGCCAGCGGCCCGGGGGCCTCTGTGAACCGCACAGCGCCGCCAGCGCAGCGACCTAGCATCGCCTTGTCAGGGCTGACGGCAGCCTTGCCTGTGCCGTCCGGGCGCAAATAGGTGCGATGTACTGCGAAGCCTTCGCCGCCCTCCACCAGAGCGACTAGCGCGGGGTGCCGCGAAGCGGTCGGCCCGTGCCAGCATTCGGGATGAAAGCGCAGGGTTTCTGGCAGGGGGCAGGCGATAGCCCGCCCCCGCAGATAGGTTTCCGCCAGCGTGCCCATGATGGGCTGTGCTTCAAGCCAGCATCGTTCGGCCTGCCGTGCCCGTTTCTCCGCTCCTGCCCGCCGGTCAGCTTCGCGCTGGGCGACGGTAGCGGGGTCAGGAAGGCTGTAGTCTCCCGGCATGACGCCTGCCGCCGCTAGAATGTCCGCGAAAGCGCAATGCGATTTCTTGCAATGTGCCAGCAGCCCAGCGCGGCCATCGGTCAGCGTCAGAGCGTTCTGCCCCTTGCTGCCCTCGGGCTGGCAAACGGGGCAGGGCGCGGCACCATACCGGCCATACCAGCGCCCACCCAAGGCAGAGGTAAGGTCGCGCGCGTCCGTCATTGGCCTACCCCCCAAATCAGAGCCGCGAGCGCCTGGGCCTGGGCCTCGGTCATGGCGAAGCGATGCATCAGCAAACGAATCTGCATCCGGTTCATGCCGCACCCCCTTTCCAGTCGGGCGTTGCCTGGCCGCGCAAGACATAGCGCGCATGGGTGCCTGAAAACTCGCCGCCGTGCGGTTCGTGAATAGTATCAATCGGCACCCCGAGTTCGCGCAGGTTGAACACATAGGCACTCCAACGCGGCGCGGGGTTGTTGATGGGCGTACAGCCCTTGGCCCCGGCCTTGCGCAGTTGATCGAGTGCCCAGCGGTCGCGCCCACATACAACGATGCGGAAGGGGTCGCCGCCCGCGCTGGGCGTGATGCGGTAGGGAGTTCCCGCTTTAGTTTTGCGGGGGCTTCGTGCTATTGTGCGGGTGCCTTCCGCGGTCTCTTGGTTAGGCATTCTCGCCCCGGTCGCGCCCGCCAGCGCGCCGGGGTTTTCATTGGTTCGCATCGTTACGCCACCTCCCCGCGAAGGAAGGCGTCAAGCGCGCCCTCGGGCCAGTATACCCGCCCGCCCAGCTTGATCGGCTGAGGCAGTCGGCCCGCCACAAGGTCGCCGTAAATCGCACTTCGCGAGCGTCCGCCCAGCTTGGCGGACAGCTCCCGCAAGGTCAGGTACCGTTCGCCGTGAAAGGTCGTGTCGGTCATGTCACATCCTGTCAGATGCGAATGGCCCTGTGGGTGCGCGGCCGGTCTTGCGCTGGGCCATCCGAATTGCACCGGATGGTCCTGCCCTAGCCTATGTCGTATTCCCTAGTCGTTTGGGTTAAATTTCCGCCAATTTTTCACAAGTTTTCGAGCGCCATCGCTCGTCAATGCCAAGCGCAGCCCGCCCCCTTGAAACGCTTTGTTCCAGCGTGGCGTCAGAAGTCATGCTTGGAAACAAAGGCTTGATGTCGGGACTAAGGTCGGCCTCCACTATCTTCGCAAGACCGATCAGCGCGCGTGTGGTAATTCCAACGCCTATGCTCGGGTCGAAAGGTCTTTTTTTGATGCCCGCGCCCAGGCGGTGCGCAAACTCCCACAAAGCGAACGCTCGCTGGGCGTCGATGTTGCTTAATGGCCCGTCGAATGCCTTCGGCCTGCCAGCAGGCCGCTTCAAACGCTTAATTTCCTCTTCCAATTGTAGCCAGCGCTCGAAAAGCAACCCTTTGACTACCAGTTCCCTCGCGCGCGGCGATGCCCAGAGGCCAAGGCCGATTCCAGAAAGAGGGTCGTCACTCGCGAGGTCAAACTGCCACTCAACGCCTTCGGCTTCGGCAACAACAATATCCAGGAGTCCGCGAACTTTGCGCGTTTTCCCCGCCTGTGTCGCAGAGTCGCGATTGTCGCAGGCCCGGTCGGGTTTCTCTTCTCCAGCCATCAGCCCGCCCCTGCCAACTTCACGACACGTCCAGCGCCGCCGGTCACATGGCTTGCCCAGCGTTCAGCCAACACACGGCGCTGCTCCAAGAAATCGGTGCGTCGGTAAGCCCGCACCACGCTACTATCTGTAACGTGTGCGAGCATGGCCTCGGCCACTTCGTGCGGGGCGTCGGTTGCCTCGGCAAGCCAATCGCGCAGGCTGCTACGGAAGCCGTGCGGGCGGGCTTCCAATCCGCGCCGTTCCATATGCCGCGAAAGCGTCATGTCGCTAATCACGCCCTTGCGAGTGTTGGCGAAAAGGAAGCCGTCGCGTTCAAACGGGCGCGCGGCGTCTATGACGCGCAGCGCTTCGGCTGAAAGGGCGACACGGAAATCTGGTGTCTGCCCCCTGCGGCCTTTCATGGCCTCCCCTGGTATCGTCCACACGTCGCCCTCTATCTGGTCAAGGCGCAGGTGCCGCAGCGGCCCGGTGCGAACGCCGGTCAATATCAGGAGCCGCAAGGCAAGGTGGGTCGGGGTCGGTTCTGAAAGGCTGGCGTAGAAGTCGGGCACTTCGGCCCACGGCATCGCCGGAATGTTCTTTGCCTCGTGCCGCGATTTTCCAAGAAGCGCCTTGGCCTTTTCCGTCGCCTGCAAATCAACGTCCAAGCCCATCGCCGCGCCGTGGCGCAGCACAATTCCGAGCCTGTTCAGGGCTTTTCGCGCCGTCTCGGCCTTTGTGTGCCAAATGGGGGCGAGCGTGTCGCGAATGTCCCGTTGGTCGAGTTCATCGATTGGCACGCCGCCCAGCTTTGGCAGGACGTGAAGTTGCAAGGGTGAGAACCAGCGCCCTGCCTTCCCGTCACCCTTCAATTCGGCTTTGCGGGCCTCAAATGCTTCAGTCGCAACAGCCTTCAAGGTGGTATCAGCCCGCGCCGCCTCGCGCGCCTGACGCTCCCGCTCCTTAACCGGGTCGCGCCCCGCCTTCGCCACCGCCCGCCATCGGTCGGCAGTCTCACGCGCCTGCGCCAAAGACACCTCGGGAAAGCCGCCCAGGCCCATTTCCCGCCGCCTGCCGTGAACGGTGACACGCAGGAACCATTGCGCGCCGCCATCCTCGCGCTTCACAAACCATAGCCCAGCGCCGTCGCAATGTTTGCCCAACGGGGCGTTTCGAACAAATGCCGGTGAAAGCCGATTGCGTGCTCGCATGGGTCGCCGCCTCTTGGTGTAACAGGCGGTGACTGTATCCACCCCCCTATCCACCCTTGCTTACTGGATCGGGGCGGACACGGCAAGACAATCCCGGACGGGTAGGCACATGCTGTGAAGGTGGATGGAGACAAGAGTGGACGAATAAAACCATTCTGAAACAATGTGTTGGTGCAGTCCCCGGGCACCATAAACCTCTCCTGTTGCATCCGATGCGGTTCAATAACAGCCATGTTTTCATGGGATTTGGGAAAATGGTTGTCCAGAGCCGTCCCAGGAGGTCTACCCGTATCTATCCCGTTTGGGGGTACGATCTGGGGGTACCCCGGCGAGCTAGGAGACACGACACCCCCAATGTCGAAGCTGAGCGACGCCAGAATCCGTGCCCTAAAGCCAAGCGAGAAGCCGTACAAGCAGGCAGACTTCGATGGGCTCTTCCTGCTGGTCAATCTGGGCGGGTCGAAACTCTGGCGCCTCAAGTACCGCTGGGCGGGAAAGGAAAAGCTATTGGCGTTGGGCAAATACCCGGATCTTTCGCTGGCCGATACCCGGCGTTTGCGGGACGAGGCGAGGGGGCAACTCGCGCTTGGCCAGGACCCTGCAGCCCTGCGCAAAGCACAAAAGGCAGCACGGAAGGCCGAGCACGCCGCGACTTTCGAAAAACTCGCGAGCGAACTCTTGGACAAGAAACGCCGAGAAGGGAAAGCCAAGGCGACGCTGGCCAAGACGGAATGGTTCCACCGCATGCTCTGCGCAGATCTAGGGCACATGCCGATTTCGCAGATCACGGCGCAGGATGTGCTCGTTCCGCTGCGCAAGGTGGAGGCCAAGGGAAACAATGAAAGTGCCGTCCGGATGCGTTCGGCCGCCGGGGCCGTCTTCCGATATACGATTGCAGTAGGGCTGGCGGACAACGACCCAACATTCGGCCTCAAGGATGCGCTGGTTCGGCCGAAGACCGTGCACCGGGCGGCGGTCACCGATGCGCTGACCGCGGGTGGTCTTCTACGCGCCATCGACGGTTTCGAAGGGCAGCGTACGACCAAACTGGCCTTGCAACTGCTGGCACTGACTGCGCTGCGACCGGGGGAACTGCGACTGGCCGAGTGGGACGAGATCGACCCGGAGGGCGCGATCTGGACGGTGCCCAAGCAGCGCGCCAAGATGCGGCGACCCCATTCCCTGCCGCTGCCCCGCCAGGCGATCGGCCTGCTGGACGAACTGCAGAAGCTGACGGGGTGGGGGCAGTATCTCTTCCCGTCGATTCGGTCGTCGAAACGGAGCATGAGCGAGAACACCTTGAACGCGGCCCTGCGTCGCTTGGGATACGGCAAGGACGAGATGTCGTCGCACGGGTTCCGGGCGATGTTCTCGACCCTTGCCAACGAGTCCGGGAGTTGGCACCCAGACGCCATCGAGCGCGCGCTGGCGCATGTGGAGAAGAATGAGATCCGCCGAGCCTATGCTCGCGGAAGCCATTGGGATGAGCGTGTCAAGATGGCGCAATGGTGGGCGGACTACCTCGACGAGTTGAAAGCGGGCCGGGTCGCAGCATGACGGCATCGATGGGAACAGGGCGACGGCCGGGCGACGCGTTGCTGGTTGTATGGAGCGGGAAGAGCGGCTGGAGCCATGACGAGGCGCGTGCCCTCGCGCTGGGCGCGGAGCCTGGGGGTGTCGAGGTTGCAAAGCAGTTTGAAGCCCGCTTGGAAGAGCTGGTTCTACCACCCGCCACCTGGCTTCAGCGGGGCGAAGAATATGGCTTTCTGTTTCATGCCGACTGGTGGCTCAGGATCTCACCAGCCGGGCCGATCGGCTTCGACGGGCGGCATTTTGCCCTCAACAGGTCCGAAATCCTGTCCGAGGCGTTCAGGGAGCAGGAGCGACGGCTTATCAGTGACTGGGCGCGCAAACCCTATTGGACTCTGCGCGAAGCCATCGATCTGTCGCTGAACTTTGAGCCCGGCACGACGAACGGGTGGCGTGGCGATGCACCGGAAACGGGTGAGACCATCCGTGAGCGCGACGACCGGGCACATATTGCCCAGCGGGCCGTGGAGTTGGGGACACTGGATGAGAAGGTCGAACCCGCCCGTTTCCTGCGCTGGCTTGACGGCCGAGGTTACTATCTGTCGGACCAGTGGCGCCGGGCCGTGCTGCCCGCGCTGGCTCTGCCGGAACTGACGTCCGATGTCGTAGTCGATACGGATAAGTCGGTCGACTCGGGCCTTAAACGGCAGGTGCGGGAGTTAACGGAAAGGGCCGAACGGCTGGAGCGCGAGCTTGCGGATGTCAGGGCGGAACAAGGCCATCGCATTGCCGCGCACGAAGGGGCAAACGTCGAGGCGAAGACCATCGAGAAACTGAGAAAGGAGCTGCGCCTTCTGACCGACGGGTGCACCTCGCCAACCGACAAGGCGGCCGTTTCGAAGAATCGGGCGACGCTACAAAAGGCACTGCTTGCAGCTGCCGTGGATGGTTATGGCTATGATCCGCGACACACCAGGTCGGATGTGCCCCAGCAGATCGCAGACAAGGCTGCGGACATGGAACTGGGCATAACGGCACAGACGATCCGGAATACTCTGCGTGAGGCATCCGATATCCACGTGGGTCAGAACGTGTGGGAAAAGATTCACTCCAACAAAACAAGGAAGCGTTCGTGAATTCACGAACCGCACCGTGAATTCGCCCCGGTTCCCATCGGATCACATCAGCCTTCCCTGCATCAACATGCGAAAAGGGAAAGCATATGACTTTCGACGATCTGCCCGATGAGGCGCTGGTCCGCCTCAATCAACTTCTCTACCCGGTGGGCCCGGTGCCGGTGGCCCGCTCGACCTGGTGGGCCGGCGTGCGCGACGGGCGTTTCCCCGAGCCCGTCCGGCTTGGTCCGCGCACGACCGCCTGGCGCGTGGGCGACATCCGCAAACTCCTGCACGGCGGTGTGCAGTGATGGCAGGGCGCAAGTTCAACTGGCGCGCCATCAAGGCACACAGCGTCTACACGTTCGATGAAGCCAGCACTCTTCTGCGCTGCGCATCCAAGACTCTCCGCCACATCATCCAAGAAGAGCAGGTGCCGGTGGCGGATGACGTCGCCCCAGTGCTCGTTCTCGGCTCCGACCTGATCCCGGCGCTGCGCTCGCGGAGCAAGCGCCAACACCTGAAACCCGGCCAAATGTTCTGCCTCGGCTGCAAGGCGCCGCGATATCCAGCGGGTGGCATGGTTGATGACATTGGCTCCCCACCGCTTCCGCCGCTGCTGCAGGGCCTGTGCAGCTGCTGTGGATCGTTGATGGGCCGCCGCGTTTCCGGCAGCGGCAAGGAGGCTTTCCTGCTAGCCGCCTCTCGCGCCTTAAACAGCCCCAACTAACATTATCTGAAATGAACTGCCCCTGTTGCAGGTGCAGCCAGGAGAATACGATATGACGCCCTCAAAACGCCCCGCAGAGAACCTTCGCCTCCGCCGCCGCTATCAGCTTTATCTCGGTGAAGCCAAGCGCCTGTCCGAACGCTCCGTTGATGTTCACCTGGCAGCCATCGACCGGTTCGAAGCCGCCACCGGCTACAAACCGTTCAAGCAGTTCCACATCTCGCAAGCCATGGCCTTCAAGGAAAAGCTGCGCGCAGAGAAGAGCGCAAAGACAGGCAAGCCGCTTGCGGCGGCCACGAAACTTCAGATCTGCAAAGCCCTGCGCGCCTTCTTCCAGTGGCTTTCCGAGCAGCCCGGCTATCGCCGGGCCATTCGCTACAATGATGCCGACTACTTCAACCTGAGCAATGCGGAGCAAGCACAGGCCCGCAGCCATGATGCGAAACCGGCGCCCACGCTGGACCAGATCCGGCACCTGCTGGAAAACATGCCCAGCGCGACCGACATCCAGCGCCGAGACCGCGCAATCATCGCCTTCCTGGCCCTCACGGGCATCCGCGTCGGCGCGCTGATCACGCTCAGGGTGAAGCATGTGAACCTGTTTGACGCATGCGTCTACCAGGATGCCCGCCAGGTCGACACCAAGTTCCGAAAAAGCTGGACGACAACTTTCTTCCCCGTCGGCGACGCCATCAAAGAGGTCTTCACGGACTACGTGACGTACATGCGCACTGAGCGCTTCTACGGGCCGGATGAGCCGTTGTTTCCCAAGGCGCAGGTAGTGACAGGGCCGGGCCGCATCTTTGAGGCGAGCAAGCTGACCCGTCTGCCCTGGAAGTCAGCGGGGCCGGTCAGCGCCAAGGTCCGGAATGCCTTCGCCGAGGTCGGTTTGCCCGCCTTCGGCCCGCACAGCTTCCGCAAGACGCTGGCCCGCTACGGCACCGAGATCTGCGATACGCCCGAGGAAATGAAGGCCTGGTCGCAGAATCTCTCGCACGAAGACGTCATGACTACCTTCACCAGCTACGGGAATGTGATGCCAGAGCGTCAGGCACAGCTTATCCGTGCCCTGCGGGCGACTATGGATTGTGTTTTGGAATAGACGGGCGGTCAAACGGCACCATATTGGATGAATTGAACGTCGAACCCGCCCAGATCCAGTGCTCAACATGAGCCCCGCAGCACCTGAAACTCTGCTCGAAAACGGCCCGTGGAAATGGGGCTGGACAGGGACCGGATTGCCGCAAAGCAGCACAACTTCCGCTAATCGGGGCTTCATCAAGGGCAATCCAGGCGAGATCCAAACCGGCAGTTCGCTGCACGGGTATTGAGGTCTCTCATGCGGACCTTGCTGCCGTTCGTCTGGTCGAGCCGGGCGACCGCAAACTGCGCTATGCGGTCGTTGGCCGGGCACGGCCCTTCGCAGGCGCAGCATGGTTTTCGGGCTTCGTGAACGGACTGGAGCGGACACCGACCACTAACTGTGGACACTGCGGGGCGGTCCGTCATTTCTGACGTTCGAGCATTGCGCAGCATTTCTCAGGAACAAACGACTGCCCCGCGGACCTTACTGCCGATAACTTGATGCCGATCCCTTGCCCGACTGTGTGCGCAGGGGGCAACGTGTTCGATCTTTTGGGGCGTGTGCCTTACGCTATGGTGCTTTCGGCAAGATCGCGGAGCGCCCGGACTTCGGTCACCTCAATTTTGGCGTAGCCTTGCCGCAACCAGCCGCGATCAGCAAACGAGCCTAAAACGCGATTCACGACCTTCCGAGAGGTGTTGGACAGACGGCCAAGTTCCGCCTGGGAGATCGAGAGCGAGCCACTTTCTTCTTCACCAAGACAGCGGACCAACACTGCTGCAATACGGCGCGACGGGTCCTCGATCAGCAGATCGTCGAGGGCGTGAAGTGCGGTGTTCAAGTTCATCATCAGCAACTGAGCGAACCGGCGCGTCCACTCGGCATCTTCGGCCGAAAGCCGGTCCATGGCGGTAAGCGGCAGATGAAACAATGTGCTCTCGACAACCGGATGCAGACCGACGCGCCGCGGGCACCGGGTCACAAATGCCCCTTCCCCATACCACGTTCCGGGCCTTGCAACATGTACCAGGTTCGGGCCGCGCATGTTCGGTGCAATAGATACTGCGAGTTGCCCTCGGAGGAGCGCAAAACACCCCCCGGGTGGATCGCCAACCGAAAAGACCGACGTTCCGATGTCAAAGACCTGCTCCCGTCCATTGGCCAGAACGGCGTCCTGAATGGCGCGCGGTTGGAGCGACAGCCAGCCTTTGGTTCTGAGAATATCTCGGTTCATGCGAAAAATTCTATCACTCTGTCCCAAATGGGACAATGCTTTCCGGACTTTGGCTTACGCTGCTTTAACTGGATGTCCACTTTGGCAGGGAGGTGACTACATGAAACGTGCATTGGCTATTTCAGTTGTGTTTTCGGCAGCTGTCGTTTGCGCCGCGAGTGCGCAGGAGGCTGAACGACCGAATATTCTCGTGATCTGGGGAGATGATGTCGGCTGGGGCAACCTCTCGTCATACAATCATGCGGTAATGGGCTACTCCACGCCCAACATCGACCGGATCGCGAAAGAAGGCATCCTTTTCACAGATCATTATGCGCAACCGAGTTGTACTGCTGGTCGCGCCGCATTCATCACCGGCCAGTATCCGATCCGATCGGGGATGACGACAGTGGGTCAGCCAGGTTCTCCGCTTGGGCTGCAAGTCGAGTCTCCCACGCTCGCGGAACTCCTGAAGGCCGAGGGTTACCGAACAGGGCAGTTTGGAAAAAATCACCTCGGCGACCGGAATGAACACCTGCCGACGAATCACGGCTTCGACGAGTTCTTCGGCAACTTGTACCACCTCAACACTCAGGAAGAGGCGGAGCAACGGGATTACCAGAGGTTTGCTGAAGAATTCGCGGGATCGCTTGAGGCATACGAGGAGCAGTTCGGGACCCGCGGTGTCCTTCATAGTTTCGCCACGGAGGAGTTCGACGATACCGAGAGCGAGCGTTTCGGTGTAGTCGGCAACCAGACCATCGAGGACACAGGCCCACTAACGCAAGAACGGATGCATACCTTCGACTCGGAAGAGATGATCCCTCGCGCGCTCGACTTCATGGCTGCCTCACAGGATGCAGGCGAGCCGTTCTTCGTCTGGATGAACACGAGCAGAATGCACCTCTACACGCGCCTGCGGGATGAGAGCCGATATCTTGCCGAGGAATATACGTTTGAGGATGATTTCTACGGCTCTGGCCTGATCGAGCACGACAATGACATCGGTACGGTGCTTGATTGGCTCGACGAGCGCGGACTGAGCGACAACACGATCGTCTGGTACTCCACGGACAACGGGCCCGAGCACTCGTCCTGGCCTCATGGCGGGACGACACCATTCCGCGGTGAAAAGATGACAACCTACGAGGGCGGCATCCGCGTACCTTCGGTCATCCGCTGGCCCGGCGTCCTGCCCGAGGGTGTGACCCTGAACGGAATGCAGGCACACCAGGACATGTTCACCACGTTGGCGGTTGCCGCAGGCATAGAGGACCCGGTGACGCGCGTGCGTGAGGAGATGAACCAGTTTATCGACGGCGTAAACAACCTGCCGTACTGGCTCGGTGAGGCTGATCGCTCGGCTCGGACGCACATCTTCCACTACTATGAGAGCGTCCTGACCGCCCTGCGGATGGGGCCATGGAAGTTCCATTTCTCAACCAAAGAAGACTACTATGCCAATGTGATCCCGCGGACAGTGCCGCTCGTCTTCAACATCCGGTCGGACCCTTACGAGAGCTATGACAGTTCGGACAGCTACGGGCACCTGATGCAGAAAGTCTCTTGGCTGATACAGCCGATGGGTGTGCTTATGGCAGAGCATTTGCAGTCGCTTGCCGACTTCCCGCCGGTGCAGGGTGGATCGTCCTTCGACATGTCGAACGTTGTGGAGGAATTCATCAACAAGGCGCGCCAGTAAAGAAAAGGCCTGATGGGCGGCAGATTTGCCGCCCTCAGTACTGGCAAACAGATGGACGCTTGCCGACCGGGGCGTTTTCGTTATGATTTCGTGCAGCGTCCGGAATTGCGTTTCACACAATGAGGCCGCTTTGGGGCTCGTAGCCGCCATGCGGCCGCGCGGCGACCAAGCCCGAATTGAGCATCGGTTCATGTTTGCTGTTGTTTAAACGGATCTTTGAGTTCGCGCCTGCAGAAAGCGTCCGTTCACCGCCATTCGCGCAGTTTGCCGCGGCCGCAAGTTCGATGTTGTCGCAACCGCGGCGAAGGTCCGATACGTCGGAATTTCGTTGAAAAACTCTTCGCTGCATGCGCAGTGGAACGGCTTTGGAGTTCGGCGCAA
>NZ_JBHTJT010000003.1:0-21980 GCF_042676185.1 Tropicimonas aquimaris
GCGAAAGACGGGAAGCCCTTCGAAGCGCGCCGTTTGCCGCGAGTTTTCACACACCCTCGGCCGTTCTTGACCGCATGCGTTGTTCGGTCCGAGGACCGGTCTGCCTCGCTGACCCGTACTTGAAGCAACCCTCGGCACAGGTCTGTTGATCTCCCATCTGCCGTTCGTCAGTCTTCATCGAATAAGCGATTTCGGGGGGCCCGATAGTTTTTTTCAGCGATGCCGGACATTGAACCCATCTCCCTGTCACAAGACAGGAGGCAGGGATGGCGAGAAAAGAACCTATCGGGGCTGGAGCTGTATCGTCGCAAGTAGCCCTTGCACGGTTTTTCAACGTCTGTCGGCAGCACGTGCGCGAGGTAAACGCAGCGGTCCGCCTGGATCCGGAGGGGCCTTGGCCATGGGAACATATCTGGGCAGTTTTCGGCTTCGCCCCCGAAACCGATAGAGAGATCGAGGAACTCCAGGAACCTCTGCTGCGTCCCAAGGCGATCCAGCACGCGACTGGGTACAATGCACGAGAGCTTCGCGGCTTTGCGGCCGATCCCAGGTCCCGTCCGGCGAACTTTCCACACGCGATCAGCCTGACGAAGCGGGTCACCCGCTATCGGGCATCCGAGCTGCGGGCCTATCTCGCCGGCGAGCCGCTCCCCACCTACCCCATTCTGAAACCGCGTCGCACGAACCAATCGACGGATCCGAAAACGGTCTCCAAATCTCGTGCAAACAGCCCGAATTCAACTGGTGGAAATGACATTCTCGCCGCGATTGCGTCGAATAACGCTCCTCCCGTTGAAGAAGATCGAAAATGACAAACACCCACTCATTTTCGGCACCGGAAAAAGATGTGGGGTTTGTCATTTTTCCGCTTCCGGTCGTCAAAAAACGACCAATCTGTCATTTAGCAACATCGAACTGAGGCCGCCATGAATGCAGCAGCAAGAGCGACGAAGACCGGAAAGACCCTCGCGGATGTCCGCGATCACTATGTCAACAGCGGCGACGAAGATGCCCGGCGCGCCGTCGAGAAAACGTCGAAACCATACAACGGATGTCCGCTCGAACTCATCCCCGCCGACCTCGAGGAGTTCGGGAAACGGTTCCCCCTGAAGCAGGGATACGACCCGCGCCACTGGAAGACCGAGAAGGCCTACAAGGCCTGGCGGCGGAAGGTGATCGCGGGCATCAAGCACGTCACCGGTGCCTTTGCCGGCAAGGCGCTCCGCGGCAATCGGCAAGATGGCTGGACACCGATCGAACTTGTCCTGAAGCAGGTCGCGAAACGAGAGCCCGGCCCGATCCGAAAGCAGCAATTGATCCCGGTCAGGATCCTTGTCGACGAAGCGCGAAAGAACAATGTCCAACCACTCGACCTGGACGAAACATCCGTCGCCCTGCTCACGGACAATTGCCCTGTCCAGAACCGGCGCAAGAGCGTCGAAATTGGCCTCCGGCTGCTGAACGACTGGCGCGCATGGCCGGAACTCCGGACGCTTCTTCCCGCACACCCTATCCCCGACCCGATCGTTGTCAGGCGCCTGCGCAACTCGATTCCGGATCATCTTGCTGTCGAGATCACCCGGTGGGTGGAGACCGCAACACGCAATGTCTTTGACGAGATATCTCAAACCTATATCGACCAGTATGATCAGGACACGATCAATCGGTACCTCGCCGCGCTGCGGAAGTTCGTATCGACCGCCGGAACAACCGGGACCGATCTGGGACGCACCCCATACATCGAAAACCTGATCACGGCGGATATCTTCCACGCGGTCGCGCGATCCTGGATCGAAGATCATCAGAACGGAAAGCGCGGCGCGTTGGCGAAAGGCTCGATTGCTGCATATTCGCAGATGCTTGCGTTGATCTTCGAACGGAATGGCAAGGATGCCTCCTTTGTCCGCAAGGGGATGAAAACGAACCCTGTGCTGAAGGCCGGGCGAAAACAGCACGACACGATGGCTCCGAAAAACCGCGCGTTCTGCGAGTCGCTTCTCGATATACCCGGCGCTGAAACGGAGTTCCTGCAACAGCACGTCATCCTGCGCGCCAAGGCCGATGAGATCCTCCAGCGCGCCAAAGCCGCCGGCCGGGACCTGAGCGGCCCCGAACTGACAGCCGTTCGCCAGCTTGGAACGACATCCATGTTCTGTGCGCTCGAAGCAGCCGTTCTTCCCGCACGTATTGGAAATGCGCTGGACACGCGTCTGCACGGCTGCGCCGCTCACCTCCAACTGCCGAACGGGAAGCAGAAATCTGGCCGGGTCGGCTACTCGGCCGACGAGGTCAAGAACGACAATGCGATGGAGGGGCTCTTCGAGCGCGACCAGCGACAGGGGCTTCAGACGCTGGAATGGTACCTCAAAAAAATCCGTCCGTTGTTTCCGATGTCCAAGGCCAGCCCGTTCCTGTTCCCGTCCGTCAAAAGCAAGGAAAAGCCTCTCTCGGCCAAGGTCATGACGGATTGGTTGAAGATGCACACGCGGATCGCGGGGCGTCCCATTTCCGCGCACAACTACCGGCATGGCATGGCAACAATCCTCTATGCGCGCGGCAACCTCGATATCAAGCACATCGCCGACTACCTCGGCATCACACCCGCGGTGCTGCTCCGCAACTATGCCTGGATCGACGAACGCAGGGTCCGGAAAAACGTCGCCCGCGAGATACTCGACGCGGTCATGCAGAGAAGGCGCGCAGCATGAGCGGGCGCCGGACCCGTGAAACACACCTGGCTGACCCGGTGTTTGCTCATTTCGATCCGGAGGTTGTCGATACCCTTCGGACAGAGCAGTTGGCCTATTGCCGGCGCTTCTTCAGTCACATCGCGGCACGGCGTACCGCCGAGCCGGTCGCGCAGGATCTCCTCGACCTGTTTGCCGAGAACAAGAGCGCACGTGGCCTGACGGACCTTCGAAATGCCCTGCGAGCATTGATGCCCGGACACCCGGCGCTTCACGCGGTCGAAGACGCGATCCGCGCGAAGAACCGGATACGCCGACAGCAGCGCAACCACGAAACCGGACGGGAATCGGCTCGGCGCGAGCGGACACTGAAGCATTCGATCTCGGAACAGGATCTGCCGGGGGAGATCCGCTCGGTCTTGCGGGACATGGCGGCAGGTTTTGAAGGCAATGGCGTCCAGGCTCCGGCTGCGTCCATACTTAAACGCCTGAAGATGAAGCTGCGCCAGCTCTGCAAGTCGGCACTGGACGCACACTTGCCGGCGGCATTGTCGATCCCTGCGGCGCGGGCGTATTACGCGGACCTGCACGCGCGTGGACTTCGGTGGACCACGGTTCGCGCAAGCTTCGAAGAGCTCCATCGCTTTGCCAGATACGCTGGCTATCCGGCGGAGATCGTTCAGGCACTTGCGACGACCTACAACATGGCGGCATCACGCGAACGGCTGTCGGAACCGTTGCGTTACGCGAAGCTGCACGAGAGTGGATATGACACGATCGAGGCTATCCTGACCGGCTTCGAGCTTCTCGACTCCGCCGCGTCCATCTCGAACTCGCGACAGCTTCGGAGCCGCCTGAACGACGCCACCGCGCTTGCGCTCTTTGCTGTCTATCCGTTGCGGCTCAATGATTGTCGCCTCGCTTTCGGCGAAGAACTGTTCTGGGATGCGCACGGCTATTCCCTGTCCCTGACCCTCGGAAAGAACGGCTACGAGTACGAGGGAAGGCTCGACGAACGGCTCGATCCCTTCATCGACGCGCTGATCCTTGGAGGTTCCAGCCCGGATTTCCTGACGCGAATGCGCGAACGATGCTTCGAAAACAAGCGGTCGCTTTTCGTCACCGTCGATGGCACCGAGGTCGGGTACAATTACGTGTCGGATACCTGGCGGAGGTATGTCGGCACGGGCGAACATATTGCCCGATCGATGATGCATGACCACCTTGGCGTGAAGGGCGAGCGGGGAGTGGCCGAAGCCATGATCATGAACGGTCAGCGTGATCGGCGGGTAGCAGAGAAATACACCACTCAGGCGGGGCGACGCGCATCACGGAGGGCTGCGACCGAAGAGATGAAAGCGATATTCGCGGAGATGGATAGAGGTTCGAAGGACATCTCTTCTCCAGAAATGTAGATGCAATGCAGCGACCGCAGGAATTCCAGTGCCCGCCCGCGCGGCAGGTATTTCCTGAACGCCATCTATCCATCGGTCGGTAGTGTCCGAGCACGTGGTGTAATGTCTGGGCCTTCGACGGTGTAATTCCGGGTGGCCACCGAGGTTTATGGTCGGGTGGAGTTTGGCGACTTAAACCACGACGATACGGAGACCCCGATGACCAAAACCAACATGTACCTTTCCGAGCTTCTGGCAAAGCAAGACGGAGGCGTCTTTCTTCTGGCGGTTGCCGAGGCTGTTTTACAGATGATTATGGAGGTCGATGTCGAGGGCCTGATAGGAGCTGGCAAGCACGAACGGGCCGACCAACGCACGACCTGGCGCAACGGGTATCGAGAGCGCGCGCTCTCGATACCCTTTTGGGCACGCTGAACCTGAAGGTTCCGAAGCTCCGGCAGGCCAGCTATTTCCCCGGCTTCCTGGAGCCACGGAGGACCTCGGAGAAGGCCCTGGTGGCCGTGATCCAGGAAGCATGGATTGGTGGCGTCTCGACCCGCCGTGTCGACGAGTTGGCGCAAGCGATAGGCCTTCAGGGCATGTCCGAAAGCACGGTGTCAAAGCTGTGCAAGGACATCGATGAGCGGGTGAACGAGTTCCCGAACCGCCCGCTCAGCGGCGAATGGCCCTATATCTGGCTCGACGCGACCTACTACAAGGTACGCCAAGGTGGGCGGATCGAGAGCGTGGCCGCGATAATCACCGTTGCCGCGAACACCGACGGGCGGCGGGAGATCATCGGTCTGTGGCTTGGCCCCTCGGAGGCCGAGACGTTCTGGATGGACTTCCTGAGCGGCCTCAAGGTGCTGGAGATGCGCGTGCCAAGGTTCTGCAAAAGATGCAGTCCAGACTGTCGGACGTCAGCTTAAAGTTAAGTACTCAAGTCTCCGAACGTCGGCTCTCAACACATCGGAGTTGGTGTCTCGCTTCTGCAGAGAACGGCCGGAAACCGCCCTCCCTGTTGTTCTGCGCGCCGCAGCGCAGCGGGTGCGGCGCTCAAATCAACGATCGTCGCTTTCGGCCCGGAGCAGTCTCTCACGATGGACACTTCCAATGGCAGGATTGGCGAGTGCCGAGCATCGGCGACACCCTGAAGTACGTGGTTGACTTTTGAGAACCGCAAGAAACACGACCGGGGGCGGAGGGCCGCGCCCGAAACGACCATCGGCTGCATTCGTCATGCTACGCAGTATAGGGAGGAGATCTTGGGTTGCGTGCTGGCCAGTCTTCACGGTTTTCACAGTTGTCGATTACGCTTACAATCAATTGAACCAAACGTGTTGTGGAGGCCAAGTGCTCGAACCCAAGTCGATCTCAAGAATGGCGGCGACCTTTGGTGTCGTGGCGGCGACAGCCGGCGTTGCGCAACAAAGTGACGAGATAGGTATCGGCGTTCTCCTCGGGTTCACCGGACCTATCGAGTCGCTGGCAGCTCCCATGGGAACCGTGGTGAAGCTGGTCACTCAGGAGGCAACTGAGAGCGGCGTGTTTCTGGGTGGTGCAAGCGTAACGTCCTATCTTGCCGACACTGCCTGCACGGACAATGCCCTTGCGGTCGCGAGCGCCGAGCGCCTTGTCGCGGCGGGCGTGGCGGGGTTGATCGGTGGCGCGTGCTCCGGTGCGACAGCGGCTGTCCTGCAAAATGTCGCCATTCCCAATGGCATCGTCATGATCTCTCCCGGTGCGAGTTCGCCCAATTTGAGCGTGATGGAAGACAGGGGACTGTTTTTCCGGACTGTGTCTCCGGATGGTCGCGAGGGCCAGGTCATGGCCGACGTGCTCATCGATCGTGGCATTCGGTCGATTGCGCTGACCTATGCCAACAATGATTACGGCGTCGGGATGTCGGATGCGATCGTGAACGCCTTTGAGGCTGTGGGTGGCGAGGTCACGATCACGGCGGCCCACGAAGATGGCAAGGCGGACTACTCTGCAGATGTCGCGGCACTTGCCGCGGCGGGAGGCGATGTTCTGGTCGTCGCAGGTTATATTGACCAGGGCGGGCTTGGCATTGTGCGCACAGCTTTGGACCTTGGGGCATTCGACACGTTCGGCCTTCCGAGTACCATGGTGGGGCAGAGCCTTGTCGAGAATGTCGGACCCAGACTTGAGGGGTCCTTCGGGCAGGTCGCAGGAAACGAGAGCCAGGGCTTGGCCATGCTGGCGGAGCGAGCCGGCGACGAAGTTGATGGAACGCTTCCATACGTGGCCGAAGTCTATGATGCGGCGGCTCTCATGATCCTCGCTATGCAGGCCGCGGATTCTGCGGATCCGGGGCTCTATGGCCCGAAGATCTGGGACGTTGCGAATGCGCCGGGTGTGAAGATCTTTCCTGGCCAGTTGGCCAAGGGCCTGGAACTGCTCGCCGAAGGGGTGGAGATCGACTACGTCGGCGGCTCAGAGGTCGAGCTGATCGGCCCCGGGGAAAGCGCCGGCTCCTTCAGGGAGGTCGAAGTTCGGGATGGTGCTTTCGTGACGGTAGGATACCGCTGAAGAAAGCAGCTTCGGAGTAGGTGAAGGTCGTCTGGTTCGGTTTTTTTGCCGAGAACGGACAGATGGCCTGTTCAGCTTGGTTCGTGAGAAGCACGGTCGTCGGCCGTTGGCACTGCCGGCCTCTGTTTCAGCTGCTCGATGAAGCCCATCTCGGGACGCTATTCGACCGGATATTCTGATCCGACATGGAAGATGCGACACTGCGAGCTATTTGAGAGACAAGGAGGCCTGTACCCCTATTGGCGGGAAGGGGGGCGCGCTGAGAAGGGAGGTTCTCGGAATGCATGCGATAGATTCTCGAACGGATAAGACCTCACACGTTATTCGGGCGCGAGTCTTCGAACCCCTTGCCCATGCGTCTCCGGTATTGGAAGCTCACCAGACTCAGCTTGGCATTGGCGAGTACAAGATTGACGCGGTTGTCGGCCGAGCTCATGAGACCTGGCTCATCAGGAACCGCGTCGCCCCTCTCAGCGTCGGCCATGTTGTTCCCGACCCGAACCTGCTTGCTTTCGTGGTGCCGGTCGACTGGCGCGGTGAGTATTTTTTCAACGGCGTCTCAGCGTCGGCTTCAACCCTGTACATCGGTTCTGGCCCAGACGGATATTCGACGCGGGGCGCCGGGCGCGACTACTTCACTATCGGGCTGAGCAGGGACCGATTTCTCAGGTCGCTGGCCGCGCTCGAGGGCGTGGAACCCGACGAAATCCATCTGCATGATGGCGCCCTGTACCTGCCGCCTTTGTCGGTGATCCGACTGCGGCGTATCCTGGGCGCCTGCCTCACGGAGCTATCCGCCGGTTCGGGTTCTTTCCAGAACCGTCAGGCCGCCATCGCCGACTGCCTGTATGACGTGATGTTGGAATCCTACATGGCCGGCACACCTCTTACGAGCGTCCGAGTTCCGCTCGCAAAGAGCTATGAACGAATTGTCAGAGCCGCTGAGGAGTACTTCATGGAGGCTGAGGGAGCGCCGCTGTCCCTCGCAGATCTGTGCAGGGCCACCGGCGTGGGGCGCACGGTTTTCTACGACGCCTTCAATTCGATCTACGGGACCTCCCCCCTGAACTATTTCAAGAAACGGCGGCTGATGCAGGCCCGAACGGCACTCGCGATGTCGAGACCAGACGAGACAAGAGTCAAGGAAGTCGCCCTTTCGCTCGGGCTGACACACTTGGGCCGGTTTTCGACCGAGTACAGAAACCTCTTCGGAGAAACACCTTCGGTCACACTTGGTTATCGAGACCGGAGTCGCTTGTAAGCACTTCCCATCTCGACCCAGAAGTGATCCCTGCTGGGTGAACACCCCTCAATCTGCTCGTCCACGAGACCTGATCAATATGCATCGCGCCGCGAGGCCGCGAAAATACGGAAGATTCGGATAGCGTAATTTCTTTCCGATCTCCGGTGTTTGTCTAAGCTTTTTAGGGAGTTGGCAACTGGGCGTCGCGGATCAACCACGGCGTTCGTTGGGTGTCGATGCATTGCTCGCAGACCCCTTGGTGGTCGGCGATCAAGAATGTTGTGCGGGGGAGGCATAGCATGACGAAAGCGTTTCACAGACGGTCGAAATTTGCATCTCTGGCTGCGCTGTCTTGCGCATTGGCATTGACGTCAAACGTTGCCTTTGCGGATGCCGATCTTGCCAAGCAGCTTTCGAACCCCGTGGCGAGCCTGATCAGTGTTCCTTTGCAGTTCAACTACGACGACGGCATCGGCCCGAACGATACCTCGCGCCGGACTCTGCTGATCGAGCCAGTCTTTCCGTTCGACATCGGGGAGAACTGGAACCTCATTTCGCGGACCATCATTCCCCTTGTCGACATCGAGGCTCCAGCGCCCGGGCTCGACGACATTTCGGGGTTGGGAGATATCCAGCAGTCCCTGTTCTTCTCCCCGAAGCAACCTGTTGGAGGCTGGATTCTTGGCTTCGGTCCGATCGCACTGTTGCCAACGGCAACCGACGATGCGCTTTCCAGCAAGCAGTTTGGCCTTGGTCCGACCGCCGTTGCGCTTCGGCAGGCAAACGGCTGGACGTTCGGCGGGCTGGTCAACCACATCTGGGGCATCAACGAACCGGATGATCGCGAGCAGTACAACACGACCTTCGTGCAGCCCTTCCTGACCTATACGACGCAGGACGCCTGGACCTTCTCGTTGAACACGGAATCCACCTATGAATGGAACGCCGAGGAATGGAGTGTTCCGGTCAATGCCGGCATCAGCAAGCTCGTCACATTCGGCAAGCAGCCAGTCAGCTTCCAGCTCGCAGGCCGGCGCTATGTCGATGGAAACGAGAACAGCCCCGATTGGGGCATGCGTTTCAACGTGACTTTGCTTTTCCCCAAATAGACCAGCGAAGACATCACCGGCGATCTCCCAGCAGCATTAGTGAGGAATCTCTTCGTTATGAAAATGAACAAGAACAGTACGGCTCTCCTGCTTATCGCGTCCCTATCCTTGCCCACTGGGGCCGTTGCGCAATCCTTTGACCTTGTCATCGCGAATGGCCGGGTGATGGACCCCGAGACCGGCTTCGATGCCGTTGCCAACGTTGGCATCAACAATGGCTTCATTACCGAGATCACCGACCAGGAACTCGAGGGAGCGCGGGTGATCGACGCCACGGGCCACGTGGTCGCGCCCGGTTTCATCGACTACCACAGCCACGCGCAATCCGAGTTCGGGCACAAGCTCTATGTAAGGGACGGCGTGACCACTCCGCTGGATCTCGAGGTGGGCGCGTTCCCGGTCAAGGACTTCTATGAATATTGGGACGGCAAGTCCTTCGTGAACTACGGGACCAACGTGGCGCATGTCGGCGCGCGTGTGGCGGTGCTCGACGGGCAGGAACCGGAAGGGCGCGTGCTCTATAGCCAGGCGCTCGGAGCGGCCATGCAGGATGGCGCAAAATTCAAGACCAAGAGCTACGATCCGATGGATGAGGCCGCAATCCTCGACGCGATCGAAACGGAGCTGAAGCAAGGTGGGATCGGAATTGCCTATCCCATCGGGTACTACACCGTGGTTGGCAGCCCGGAACTCATGGGAGTTACCGGCTTGGCTGCCAAATACGATGTGCCGATCACCACGCACGTCCGGTATCTGGCCCAAATCCCGCCCAGCGGCTTCATGGGCATCACGGAGATGCTGACCATCGCGCGCGAGAACAACGTGCCGATGCTGATCCACCATGTGCAGAGCAACTGTCTTGGTCTGACCAAGCAATGCCTTGACCTGATCGACTCGGCCCGGGCCAACGGCCAGAAGGTGGTTGGCGAGTTTTACCCCTATCAATATGCCGGCACCTATGTGGATGCCGATTACAACGCGCCGGGTTTCGAAGAGCGGATGGGCATTCAGGCTTCGGACTACAAGCTGGCGGCGACGGGCGAACCGCTGACGAACGAGGAATTCGATCGTCTGCGCAAGGAAGCGCCCGGAACCGATCTGCTGATGTACACCATGAAGCAGGAATACATCGACGAAGCCTTCGCCCGGCCGGGCGTGATCGTCGGATCGGACGGGATGCCGTGGATCATCACTGACGATGACGGGAACAAGCTTGGCTTTTCCGCAACGTTCGACACGCCCTACGGCAAGGCGAACGGACACGCCCGCGGCGCAGGAACCCACGCGAAGATCCTGCGCATGGTGCGTGAGGACGGGACGGTCTCGTTGATGGATGCCATCTCCAAGATGAGCTACGAGCCGGCCTTGTTCCTTGAAGACCATGTGCCCCAAATGAAGATCCGCGGGCGCGTTCAGGAGGGCTCGGCCGCCGACATCACGATTTTCGATCCCGAGACGGTGACCGATAACTCGACCCCCAAAATCGGCGAGAACTCTCTGCCCTCGACCGGCATTCCCTATGTCGTCGTGAATGGTCAGGTCGTGGTGGACGACTCGGTCGTGCAGAACATTCCCGCGGGAGTTGCCATCCGGAATGCGCTCGCAAACTGAAAAAGTTGACTGAAACACCTTTTCCCTGGTCAAGCATTGGCTTGGCCGGGGATCTCGCTCTTTTGGACAGGGAGAAAAGATCTTGGTTAAACAAAGCTCAGCAACCGCGCTTGCAACTATTTTTGCCTTGTCCCTCGCTTCGACGGCCATCGCGCAAGACTACGATCTCGTGATCACCGGCGGACGCGTCATGGACCCGGAGACGCTCTACGACGACATCGCCAATGTCGGGATCACCGACGGACGTATCGTCGAGATCTCGAAGGACAATCTGACTGGCGCGGACGAGATCGATGCAACGGGCCACGTCGTCGCGCCCGGCTTCATCGATACTCATTTTCACTGGCAGGCACCGCTCGGTTACAGGTTCGGGCTGCGCGACGGGCTGACCACGCCCATGGACCTCGAGATGGGCTGTGCCGCAACCCTCATACCCGAATGGTACGCAGCGCGCGAAGGCGTCACGCAGTCCAACTACGGATGTGCAGCAAGCCACGAGATCGCGCGTGCCATCGTCATCGACGGGGCCAGCGGAGACAACCTGCTGCGCGGCCCGGTTGCCGTTCTCGAAACCCGCAAACAGTCGGGCTGGAGTGAGACCAAGGCGGACTACGACACGGGCAACGAGATCCTGCGCATCCTCGACAAGGGGCTTCAGGACGGCGCGGTCGGGATCGGCAGCACACTGGGCTACATGCGCAACGGTGTCACCTCGCGCGAGCTTTTCGAGGTGCAGAAGGTCGGGGCCCGCTATGGCCGGCACACGGGCGTGCACACGCGCTTCACCCCGGACAATGCGACCAATGAGAACATTGGCGCGCAGGAGGCCTTGACCAACGGTCTGGCGCTTGGCGCACCAGTTTCGATCCTGCACTTCAACAATCCCGGCTACCGTTTGACGCATGAATTGCTGACCCAGCTTTCCGAACAGGGTCACAACGTCTGGGGCGAGATCTATCCGTACTCCGCAGGGGCAACAACGTTGAACGCCGGCTTCATGCAGCCTGAAAACTGGGTAGACAGGCTTGGCCACAAATACGAGGACACGGTTCAGGACCCCATCACCGGTGACTTCTACACGACGGCGTCTTTTGAACAGGCCCTGCAGGACGACCCGACCCGCGAAATCATCCTCTTCAAGATGCCTGAGGAGGACTCGGTGCGCTGGCTGACGCTGCGCGGCACGACGATGGCAAGCGACGCAATGGCCGGAACACCGATTTTCGGCCCTTGGGACACGCCGGCCGACCAGATTGGTAACACCCATCCGCGCACTTCGGGCGCGCGCGCCAAGGCGATCCGGCTGGCCCGCGAGAACGACATCCCGCTGATGCAGATCATGTCGATCCTCAGCTACAACGCCGCCAAACACCTGGGCGACACCGGGCTAAAGGCCATGCAGGAACGTGGTCGGCTGCAGGAAGGGATGGTCGCCGATATCGTCGTGTTCGACCCTGAAACGGTGACGGACAACTCGACCTATTCCGAAGGGCTGGTGCCGTCCACCGGGTTCAAGGCGGTTGTCGTCAACGGTACCGTCGCGGTGCGGGACGACGAGTTGCTCAGCGTCTTTCCGGGCCAGCCGATACGCTTCGAGCCCGAGGCCGCGCCGCGCTTCGAGCCGGTGAGCGAGGAGGCTTGGAACCTCGAGTTTTCCACCGGAATGCCCGACATCGCCCCCGGCCTGCCGCCCGAGGGCGGCAATTGAGCCGCCGCGGGGAAATAAACGGATGCGTGTGATCTTCGCGACAGCCTTCGCCATCCCCATGGGGATGGCCATGCTTGCCGCGGAGCCGGCCAGGATCGATTTCGACGATCTGGCGGACCCTGCGGCCCGCGCCTTCGTCGACCCCTATCTGGAGATGGGGCCGGAGCGGTTGAACGACCTCCGTACGGTCGTCCGGCTGGGCGCGCGGCTTGCAGAGACAGACCTGTCCCCGGAGGACAGGCAGCGCCTCGAAGCGCGCCGCTCGGACGCCGAAGCGGCGCTCGCCGTTTCTGGCTTCGATATCGCGGCGCTTCTGGCGCAGCGCTGGACCGTCGCCCAAAAACGCAGGGAGGCGCAGATCGCCACGAACCCATTGCTCGAAGGCGCCGCAGTGCGCCTCGAAGGGTACCTGATCCCGGCCGGAACAGGCCCGGACGGCAGGGGGATCGGTTATCTCGTGCCGGTGGTCGGGATGTGCAGCCATATCCCCGCGCCGCCGCCCAACGAACTGGTACGGCTGTACTTCGAGCCCGAAAGAGGCACGGGTTCAATCTATCTGCCCGTCAGCGTGACCGGAACGCTCCGCGCCGAGGCGAGCGACGAGACCATCCATCTTCTCGACGGCATGGTGCGCATGCAGAGCCTTTGGCGGCTGGACACGGATACCCTCGTTGCCGAAGGGCCCGTTCCCACGGCCCGTAATACGATTGTCGCTCAAGATCCCCTCGAAGCCCTCCCGGCGGAAGCAATCGGTCAAACGCATTCATCAAGCATAGGAGCAAGAAAGAAATGAAACTATGGAACGGAACTGCGTCCCTGGTTGCTGTTGCGGCCATCTTTTCCGGCGCAGCCCAGGCACAGGAAGACACCTCTGACGGACCGATCCTGTTCACCAACGTTGACGTTTTCGACGGCGTCAACGAAGCCCTCATTGAGGACGTCAACGTCGTCGTCACCGACAACGTGATCACTCAGATATCGTCCGAAGATCTTTCGGTTGCCGGCGGCATGGTGATCGATGGTGAGGGCCACACACTGATGCCCGGACTGATCGACTCGCACACGCATCTTATGTTTTCCGGGATCACGTTTCCCGAGGTCCTCTTCCAGCGACCGGGCTACGGGATGATCCAGGGCGTTGTAATCGCAGAACAATCGCTGATGAACGGCGTTACGACTGTTCGTGATATGGCTGGAGACGTGTTTGACCTGAAGCGGGCAATCGATGAAGGCACAGTCCCCGGTCCGCGGGTCTATCCCTCCGGTGCCATGATTTCTCAGACCAGCGGGCATGCCGATTTCCGGCTCCCCGTCGAACCCAATCCAACCATAACCGGTACGATGACGGTCCCTGGGCAGAAGGGCGCCGGATTGGTCGTCGACGGTGTGCCGCTCATGCTCGCCGCAACGCGTGAACAGCTTCGCCTTGGCGCCTCACAGATCAAACTCGCGATCAGCGGTTCGGTCAGCGGCATCAACGATCCGCTCGACACGACGCAGTTTACCTTGGAGGAAATCGAAGCGGCGGTGGCGGCCGCAGAGAACTGGGGCACCTACGTTACCGTGCATGGATACAACGCCCGCGCCGTGAACCAGGCCATCGATGGCGGGGTCAAGTCGATTGAGCATGGCCAGCTTCTCGACGAAGCCACGCTGCAGCGCATGGCGAACGAAGGGGTCTGGCTCAGCATCCAGCCGTTCACCTTGTGCAACGAGCCCGGGCTGACCCCGGAGCAGAACGCCAAGCAGGCAATCGTCTGCGAAGGAACCGGCAAGGTCTACGAGGCGATCAAGTCCCTGCCCGACCTGAAGGTCGTGCACGGAACCGACATCTTCATCAGCCCTGGAAAGGGAATCGGCGTCAGTGAAGAAGTGGAGCAAATGGAGCGCCTTCTGGACTGGTTCACACCGTATGAGATCCTGAAGATGTCCACCGGCAACGCGACGGAACTGCTCCAGATGTCCGGGCCGCGCAATCCCTATCCCGGCGTGATCGGACGTGTTGAGGTGGACGCGCTGGCCGATCTCCTGCTCGTCGAAGGGAATCCGTTGGAAAGCCTCGATCCGGTTACCGATCGAGACAACATCAAGATCATCATGAAAGACGGCGTCATCTACAAGAACGCGCTGAACTAAGCCTCTGGCGGGCGACGCGCAGACAGGTCTTGTCCGTCGCCTGCCCATCAATTCCTGTCGCTGGCTGCAAGTGCCGCGTGACGTTTGCCACATGCCGGGACCCGACAGAACGACGAGACATATCGAAAGGAACGGATCATGAGTTTCTACACTTCGCGTCGCACTTCGGCGCTTGCAGCCATCGCGTTAATGGCTGTGCCGGTGAGCGCTTCGGCGCAGGACGCGTTGTCGGACAGCTGGCAATGGGGCGCCGAGCTCTATTTCTGGGGCGCTTCTCTTGGCGGGGAAACGACGACCGGCACCGATATCGACATGGGGATCGACAAGATCATCGAAGATCTGAATTTCGGCCTCATGGGAACAGTTGCGGCGCAGAAGGGCAAATGGACTGTCTTCGGCGATTTGATCTATTTGGATGTCGAGGAACAAGGCGACACCACTGTAGGCGTCTTGGGCATGAATGTGGATATCGATGGCAAGGTCGATCTTCGCGGTGTCATCAGCACCTTGGGCGTCGGTTATCGGGTCTATGAAGGAGCGGGAACTCAACTCGATATCACCGGTGGGCTTCGTTACCTCTGGCTCGACTCTACGATCGAACTCAGCGCGGCTGGTCTGAACGTGAAGGAAGAAGACTCGGGCACCAACATCGATGGGGTCGTCGGTTTCCGAGGCCAATCGGACATCAATGAGAACTGGTACCTTTCCTACTACGGCGATGTCGGAACGGGTGAGAGCGATCTGACCTGGCAGGCCGCCGCAGCGATCAACTATCGTTTCCAGAATTTCGATGTCGCCTTGGGCTATCGGTACCTTGACTGGGAGTTTGACGACTTCGGCCCCTTCGACGACCTGAACCTTTCGGGCGCCTTCCTTGGAGCGAAGTTCAGGTTCTGAGAATTTGCCGGATCTGACGCTTCCGTATCGGCAGCGCCCCGGGAAGCGACACCACTTCCTGACCTTGGATCTTGGAGCAAAGCTGAAGACAGCGAAGAACGACCAAACAAGGATTGATTGGGATGGGAGCAGATTGCGGTTGGACTGCTTACAGGTTGCGGAGCTGCCTTGGTACGTTGGCGGCCTTATGTGTGGGCGCAGCCGGAACCGGATCCGCCTTTGCAGCTGACGCAATGTTGAGGCCGGCGACAAAAACCGCAGGAGCAGTAGTCGACTCCGATTTCGGATTTCGAGCGGGGTCTACAATTCTCGCTCCCATACCGTTCACTAACGATATTATCGGCTCTGGCCTCACCCTTGGTGCGGGGTATCTGTTCACCCTGCCAGGCTCGAGACCCTCTGGCTTGGGTCTTGGCTACATGAAGACTTCGAACGGAACCGTCGGCTACGGCCTCGGTGGAATCGTCAATTTCGCTGATGGCAGGTGGACACTCGGAGCCGCCGCCGTTGATGGCGACATCAACTACGACCTTCCAGTCGTGTTACCTTTCTTTGGTGAGCAAGACATTTCACTCACCCAGTCGGTAACAGGAGGCGGTGTCCAACTTGGCTATAATTTCACACCGCAATTCGAGGCCTCGGCAACACTTGCGTATGTGGATACGGTTATCAAGCTTGACAGCGGTCTAATCGATGAACTTCCGGACTTCCTGCAGCCCGATCTTGATATCGAACTTGGTCGCCTAACCTTCGATCTAAAGTACGACACAAGGGACGATACGTTCTATCCGACGTCGGGTGTTGTCGGTTCTGCGGCGATCACCTTTGCAGAAGAAATCGACTCCGTCTTCAATGATCGATTTCAACTCGATGACCGCTCGTACATGAAAAACGTCTTCTCACTATCCGGCTACCGCTCGGTGGGAGAGAACGGCATCCTTGCCGGGAAGGCCGTGTTGTGCGGCGCTTCTGACGACGCACCTTTTTTCGACACATGCGGTGTCGGTTTTGTTGATGGAGCGAGGGGGTTCTCGGCGCTGAGCTATCTCGAGGATTACTCTGCCTCTGCACAGGTCGAGTACCGGGGCCGACTGTCCGAGCGAGTTGGCTACGTGGCTTTCGCCGATGTCGGAGGCGGTGGAGACAGCATTCGGGACATCTCTACTGACAATGGGGGCTACGCCGGTGGTCTTGGTATCCGGTTTCGCCTTTCGCGACAATTCGCACTCGACTACTCGGCGGATTACGCCGTCAACAATGACGGAGACGAGTTCCTCTATCTCTATCTGGGACAACGCTTCTGATGTTGCGGGAAACCGGACTCCGGCAAAGGGGAGGTGATGGAAGTGATCGACAGCGGCGCGACAGTCCTGACCGTCAACAAGCTTGAGTACGCCTGGAAAAAGGGAGAGGTGCCTGTTCTGCGGATCGACGCGCTTGGCCTCTCGACGGGTGAACGCGTTTTCCTTCGTGGTCCGAGCGGATCGGGAAAATCGACGCTACTCGCAGCGATTGCCGGAGTCGTCGACGTACAGAGGGGGGGTATCGAGGTAGCCGGAACGGACGTCGGGCAGCTCAAGGGCGGCGCAAAGGATCGGTTTCGCGTCGATCATGTCGGATTGATCTTTCAGATGTTCAATCTGATCCCATGGCAATCGGCATTGGAAAACGTCCTGATGCCCTGCCGCTTCTCTCGGCGCCGTCGTGAGAGGGCGGGTGCAGATCCCAAGCTATCCGCCCTAAGATTGCTTGACGATCTCGGATTGTCAGACCCTGCCCTGGTTTCCGCGCCAGCCATGTCATTGAGCGTTGGGCAGCAGCAGAGGGTAGCGGCAGCACGCGCGCTCATCGGGACGCCTGACCTGATACTGGCAGACGAACCAACGTCAGCGCTCGACGAAGATGCAAAGATCTCCTTTCTGGAACTTCTAAAACGAGAATGCGCATCGGTGGGATCCGCACTTCTCTTTGTAAGCCATGATCGATCCCTTGAGCGGGGCTTCGATAGGGTCTTGGATATCACCGAGGTCAACAAAGCATGATGACCACGCTTTCCCTGGCTGTTGGAAGCCTATGGAACCGACGCTTCGTGGCAGCACTCACCGTTATTGCGATCGCGCTCAGTGTACTTCTGGTGATCGGCGTCGAGCGATTGCGCGTTTCCGCGAAAGAGAGTTTCGCTAACTCGGCATCGGGCATCGATCTGATTGTGGCGTCGCGGGGCAATCCGGTGCAGGTCCTCATGGCGACGGTCTTTGGGGTGGGTTCGACTGGGCCGGGCATCGACAGGGACAGCTACGAGATGGTCGAGGCCCTGCCGCAAGTGGCGTGGGCGGTTCCGATTGCGATGGGCGACAACCACCGCGGCTATCCGGTTGTAGGCACAACGTCGGAATATTTCGAGCATTTCAGACATAGCAACGGACGGCCGCTCGCTTTCACATCAGGTCGTTCCTTCTCGGGAGCGGACGGCGCTGTTATCGGAGCAGAGATCGCCACGCGTTTTGGCTATGAAATTGGCGCGACTATCGTCAATGCACATGGCGCAGGCGAGGTGGCCTTCGATCTGCACGACGAGGCCCCCTTTGTCGTCGCAGGAATTCTCATGCCGACGGGCACGGCTGTGGATCGCATGGTTTTCGTGTCGCTGGAGGGGTTCGACCAACTGCACGCCGAAAAAACCAAAAGTGTCGATCCGTTCGGGCAGGAAACCAGCGCCAATTACGATCACGCCGAGGACGCGACAGACAGCGTTGAGGCCGACCATCACGATCACGCCCATGAACCTGACAAGATCAACGCAATCTATGTCGGGCTGGCCGATCGCGGCGCGGTCCTTTCCATCCAAAGAGCCATTTCGGAGTATCCCGCCGAACCTCTCAGCGCCGTGCTTCCAGCTATGGCGTTGATTGAACTCTGGTCGATCACCGGCGCAGCGGAGCAGGTCATTGTGTTGATGGCATCGGCTGTCGCCTTGGCTGGTATCGTGGCGATGGTCGTCATGCTTTCGGCCTCGCTGGAGGTGCGCCGACGCGAATTCGCGATCCTTCGCTCCGTTGGAGCCACGCCCTTCCGCATCTTCTCTCTTATCGTTCTCGAAGCGGGGCTCGTGACGTTGGCGGGCCTGCTACTGGGATTGGTTTTGCTCGGAGCTCTGACTGCGATCTTGGAGCCGGTGCTCCTTAGCCGGTTTGGGCTCCAGGTCGACGCGAGTGCATCACTGTTGCGGGAAAGCTGGTTGTTGCTCGCAATCTTGATGGCCGGACTGGCGGCCAGCTTTTTGCCCGCCCTCCGGGTCTATCGAATGACATTGGCTGATGGTCTATCCTTCAGGCTGTAACCCATGGGAGACATGTCCGTGATTATCGTCCAACGTACCATTTCTGTTAGCATTCTCGCACTCCTCATCAGTGCGTCGACGAGCCTCGGAGCAGCACTTCAGATCGGTTGGGACGACCTCGCACCTCCACCAGCAACGTACGAAAATCCCTTCGCGGCCCTTACAAATGAGCAACTCGATGATCTGAGAACGGTTCTTCGGGCGCAACCCTTTGCTGAGGATGAACTCCCTGACGATTTGCAGACAAGCGTCGAAGCCGCCCGCCTGCGCCTGGAGGCACAGGACCTGAACATAGATTGGCTGTTCGAACAGCGCCAAATGATCATGGAGAAGCGGCGCGAGGAGGCGGTTTCGACACGGCCCGATATCATCGGATCGGAAATCCGGATGCCGGGCTATCTGCTTCCACTCGATCTCAAAGATGGTCGTGCTGTCGAGTTCCTTCTTGTTCCCACGGTGGGGGCTTGCATCCATACGCCACCGCCGCCGGCGAACCAGATGGTGCATGTCCGCTATCCCGCCGGGGTCGAGGTTACAGGCCTTTACACGCCGATCTGGATCAGCGGCACACTTTCGTCGAACCTCTCGGAACAGACCGTCCGGTATTCCGACGGCGAGGCCCGGATCGAGGTCAGCTACGCGATGACTGCTGATCTTGTTGAGCCATTCTGATGCGCCATTCTCAAAAAGATGCCCGAATATGATACCGCGATGTCGCGATTGATCCGTGTTCTGGTTCTGGGACTGGCGGTTATCGGCCTGATTGCGGCTGTGACGGCAACCCTATCTGTGTCTACACTGGATAGCGCTCGGTCATTCGAAGCGGATCTACCGGCTGTGCGAACTGAGTCTCCAAAGCAAACCTTGGCGACGTTCGCCACTCTAAAGGCGTTGTTGGAAGAATCCTTGGAGCGGTACCAGAGCGCACGCACGGGCGAGGAATTCGATCGTATCGTTTCCCTTACCGATGAACTCACCTCCCTCATTGATCTGACTGACCAACCAGACGCCGTCAAACAGCGCAATGGCTTGCTGACTGCAATGGTGCTTCTCGACATCTGGGACATTATCCCGCCAGTCGATCTCGATACAGTACCAGATAAATCTGCCATGATCGGCGATGGGCTTGGGACATACGTTATTCCCGACACTCCAATTCGCCTTTCGCGCGTCGATGAAGGTGATCGCGCCGGCGAGTTCTTGTTCGACGAAGCAACGATACGAACCGCTCCCCGATTTCTGACCGGACTGGAAGGCGAAACGACCGCTGAAACTGGAGTGAATTGGAGAGCCGAACTCGAGCAATTCGCCGGGCCGTGGTTGCCTGCCACGTGGATCGGATCGATCCCTCCATCATTCCAGAAGGATATCTGGGGCACGCCGCTCTGGAAGGTTGTCCTCTCGGTGGTGGCAGGCTTCGTTCTGTTTGTGGCCACGGCGTTTGTCAGCGCTGCGCTACCCGTTGCGCGGCGTGGCAACCTGTTGCCGCCGGTTTCCAAGCTGATCTATTGCGCGTCGATCCTGCCAGTCCTTTTCTTTTTTCACTACCTTCTGACGCGACAGATCAACGTCACCGGCAGATTTGCTGATGGGACGAACGCATTATTGGCTGTCCTCTGGTTTGGAACGCTTGCGGCCGTTTTCTGGAATGCAATCCTCGCCTGCGCGGCGGCAGTCTGGTCTTCGCGAACTGCTTCTGGTGATGATGCGGGGGACAGTCTTGGTCAGATGCTTGCCCATCTGATCGCTCTCATTGGTGCAGTGTGGATCGTCGCCTATGGCTTGCAATCCCTTGGATTTCCCGCTCTCAGTGTATTGGCAGGGCTCGGCATTGGCGGATTGGCTGGAGCCTTGGCAATTCGACCGACACTTGAGAATCTGATTGGTGGCTTTGTGCTATATATCGACAAGCCGATCAGGGTCGGAGACTGGTGTGAGTTTGGGCCCTACAGCGGAATCGTCGAAAAAATCGGTGTCCGTTCCACAAACGTACGTGCCATGAATCGCACCATAATCTCGATTCCGAACTCCCAATTCGTTAATATGGAGCTCATCAATTGGGCTCGATGCGATCAGATGCTGATCAATCCCACGATCGGTCTGATATATAGTACAAGTTCTGATCAGCTGCGGTATGTACTGGCCGAGGCGCGCAGAATGGCAATCGCTCATCCCAGGATCGACAGCGATACCGTCCGGATCCGATTTGCGGGCTATGGCGAATCCTCTTTGGACATTGATGTCAGAGTCTACGCGCAGGCGACGGAATGGAACGATTTCTTCGCCATACGGGAAGATTTTCTTCTGCGCCTGAAGGATATCGTTGAGCGCGCGGGTACGTCTTTCGCTTTCCCGTCTCGCACGCTCTACGTTTCTCGGGACACTCCCCGTGATCCACAGAAAACTGTCGATGCGGAAGATGCAGTCGATGAGTGGCGCCGAAGCAAGGAGTTGCCGTTTCCCTGGTTCTCATCGGTGGAACGGGAAAAGATGAACAATAGCTTGCGGTACCCCCCGAACGGTTCGCCCGACGGCATCTCGGATGAGGTCGAAACCGCCTCGGGCAGCGAACCTCTATCGACACAAACCGGAGATCCCACGCCTCAATCAGGCGGTTGATACAAGGTCGCTACGACGGTTCGCCGGGACGCCGATTTCAAGCCGGATGCTCCTGGTTCTTCACCCCACCTTCTTCCCCCATAACGGTGTATGATCCGCCGCAGAACTTCCGTCCGCCGAACGGAAGTATCACTGCAGATCGACTGTTTCGCCTGCTTCAAGCGCGATCATGGTCCGCAGGCAGAGAGCGGAAACGCCGGAGACATGCGCACCGGAGTTCTCACTGAAAGAGTTTCTGGTTTCGCTCGAGCGGTTCAGCATCAGCCACTGACCTGAGACCCGACTTCCCTCCGGCTTTACGGAGAATCCGTCGCTTGATTTCTGGCCTCATGCGGCCTTGGTTTCCAGTCTCGATTTCATGGCAAATTCCCGCGGCGTGAGATTGCCCAGGGACGAGTGGGGTCTGTAGCGATTGTAGTCCTCCATCCAGGCGGTGATTGTCGCGCGGGCTTCGGCCAGCGACGTAAACAGCGTTTCATTCAATAGCTCGTCCCGGAAGCTGCCGTTGAACGATTCAACGAAGGCATTCTGCATGGGCTTTCCAGGCGCGATGTAGTGCCAGTCGATCTGTGTCTCCTGGCACCACCTGAGGACCGCCATGCTGGTCAGTTCCGTCCCATAGCACATCGGGAAGAATGGCTGCCGAGAGGTTATGGCCACGCGCGGAGCCCTCAAATAGCGCA
>NZ_JBHTJT010000004.1:0-22434 GCF_042676185.1 Tropicimonas aquimaris
CGGTCCGGTGGCTATTTCGGAGACCTGGTGCGCCTCCTCGACGGCCCAATTCTTGCGCTTTCCTAACGGGATCGGCGAGAGACCTCGACATTGTCGGAGATCCAGCCGATGCCGATCACGACAACGGGAGAACGCGGGTACCGTTCCGCCGCTTGACGACCGATATCAGTAGCTCTGCCGACCTTCCGGACCGTCGCCGCGAGCTCAGCATTTCTCACGCTCGCATTTCTACAGTGGTCCATGCGGACAAGAACCGAACGTTCGCGGCGACGCACACCGAGGTCGGGTCAGCGGACAAATCGGTCGTTCAGTTTCTTTCGCCGCACAGCAACGTCCCACCCTCAGCGGTCATTCTTTGGGCTTTATCGAACGGCCATGACAGAGCAAAACCGGAAGTGCGACCGTCTGCGTGGTCCCACTCTAAGTTTGGGGCGCGCCGCGGATCGACCCGGTTCAGTTGACCTGTTCGATCTCCGGGAAGGTCCAGCTGCCGTCGAGGATTTCCGCGCGTGGCTCATAGAGGCGGATGGAATGGTTCCAGCCGGGCGAGATCGGGATGCAGTTGATCCGGCCATCCTCGCAGCTACCGAAATGCAGTGTGTAGGACCCGTCGTCATTCGGTGTGGCGCTGACATTGTTGTAGCTGTTCACGCCAAGATCGTTCGGTTCCAGGTAGCCATCGGCGTTGTAGACGGTGACGGACCAGAACGCGTCGACTGGCACGTCCTTGACCGTCACGGCGTACAGGGTCTTGCCGTCATTTTCAGGCACGGAATCGACCTCGTACATCGCGGCACTTGGCGGCAGTCCGGCCCAAGCCGAGATAGCACCGACAAGGTGGTCAAGGGGGGCTACTTTCTCCCTGGTGCCGAAAGCCTTGCTGGCGTCAAAGCTGATCGCGCTGGCAAGATCGTTCAACGCCTTTCGCGCCACCGCCAGACTGTCGAGATCCCAATCCGGAGCTTCGAACGGGCCCGCTGCGCCACCGGTCAACGTGATCCCATCCTGTGCGGCATGGGTGGCGGCAAGGTCTTCGGGATCATTGGCGTTGACGAAGGTCCGGAAGAGCACCATGGCAAAGCGCGAGCCGACTTTTTCTTCGGTCAGCGGATAGGTTCCCGGCGTCGCCTCTGCCAGCATGTAGTGATCCTGGCTGATCACCAGCATCGACTGGTAGCGCCCGTCGATCTCCGGCAGAACAATCTCGGCCGGCTCCGACAGATCAAGCACCACCGCGCTGTAAAGCGTGTCCTGGTTCGCACGAATGACGGGTTGCGGATCCTCCGCCGCAATCGGCTTTCGGAAATGGGTGAATTCGCCGATTTCAATGTCGTTGGCCGCCATGTTCACCCGGAACATGTGATCCGTTTCCGCCCGCACCAATGTGTCGAGCGTGACCTGTTCAGCGCACAGGAATGTCGGTACGCACAGCGCGCATGTCAGCAGAAGTCTGGTTTTCATTTTCATACCCTTCAGTTTGCAGGAACGACGCCCGGAAAGGTCCAGCTGCCATCGATGACCTGTTGCTCGGGCCGGTACATCCGAACGACGTAGTTCCACCCCTCCACCAGCGGCAGGCAATTCACGCGATCGTCGTCGCAGCCGCCAAGGTGGATCGTCATTGACCGGTCATCGTTGCGCGCGCCGGTGACCGAATTCACGTTGTAAGCGTTGCGGTCGTTCTTTTCGAAGAAGCCGTTTTTGTTGTAGAGGCTAACGGACCAGAACGCCTCCACCGGCACATCCGAGGGAACGTCGATCTTGTATTCGCCAACGGGCAGCCCCGGATCGGCGCCATCATAGAACGCCTCGCGTTCGGGCAGGCCGCCCCAGCCGATGGCGGTGTTGAGCAGGTGGTTGATCGGGTCGACCTCGTCCTTCGGGCCAAAGGCGCCGGAGCTGTCGGCCAGGAATGGCAGCAGCGCGTTCAGCCCTTCGACCAACGCCTCGTAGCTCTCTTCGTCATAGTCCGGCAGGATGAATGGCTGCGACGACGCGGCTTCGATCGCCATCTGATCCTGGATGGCGTGCACGGCCTCGACGTCTTCAGGATCGCTCGCATCCACAAGCGTGCGCATGAAAACAATGACATAGGGCGTATCAAAACTCTCTGTGTCGAGCGTGTAGCTGCCCCCGCCATGGAACACATCGTTGATATAGTGGTCCTGGTTGACGATCATCGCGGACATGTACCGCTCGCCCACCTCGGGCAATGTCAGCGTCGCGCCCTCGCTGATATCGACGACCGCCGTGCTGTAGAGCGTGTCGAAATTCATGCGGATGGTCGGCTGGTTCTCCACGTCCCCCGGCTCGCGGAAGTGGAAGAAACGGTTCACACCACCGGCGAGAGACACGTATTTGGCCAGTTCGATATCGGTCGCGGCGCGGGCGAAGTTGCCGATCATCACCGGGATTTCCCGGGCTTCGATCAAGGCATCTATCGTATCGCTCGTGAATTGAGCATTGGCGACACCCCCGATGAGGGCCCCTCCAACAAAGGCGAGTGAGATGGGTGCAATCCGGCAATAGGACATTTTTTTCCTCCCCCTATACAGCGGTGTATGGACATGGCGCTTCAGCTCAGTCGAACGCTCGGAACGTTTCCCGAACCGCAATATCCACTGCCCCGGCCAGCAACATGCCCGGATCGTCATCGCAGGCGTCTTCCAGTTCCTCGACAAACTCGTCCTTGAGGCGCGCACGGTCGTTTTCGTCCGGAACCTCCGCCATGACATCGATCTGGCGATTGAAGAGAGACACCATGGCCATCAGGCGCACGATCTCCGCAACCTGATCCTCGTCGTCGCCGTAGCTGTCGAGAACGCTTCCGCAGCTGTGGTGCATATGGGGTTGGGCCGCGGCGATAGCCTCGTCCATTATCTCGTCGGCATGCGCAACGCTGCCGAGGGCGAGGAGACAGGCCGTCGCGGTGGCAAGGTTCCTGAAGTCTTGGGTCATTCGGTGTTTCCTTGTTTTTAGGTGGCCACCCGTGGGGACTGCCGGGTGACCGGCGTCACTTTCTCGCGCCCGCGATTGCACCGACGACAGCGCCGCCCTTCGCGCCCTTGTTCCCTCCAACGAGGTAGCCGACGCCGGCACCCACAACCGCTCCACCAACCGCGTTCTCGACCTGTTTGTTTGCCACGGCAGGCGACGACAATGTGACGCCCAACGCCACCGCCAATGCAAGTGACGCCGCGAGGGCCGATTGTTTTCTGAGCATGTGGTACCTCCATTGCTGTTGGTTGACGCGCGGAGCAAGGAAGCACCCTGCGCCTGAAACCCTGACACTCGGCAACGGGTATGAGGCGCGTGCTGCCGCCCCGTATCACCCCTTCGAAAGGACGAACTGGACCTGCAGGCGGAACCGCCAGTCCTCCGGCCCGCCATCCGGGCTCTCCAGCCAGTGACCAACACCGGCCTGGAAATTGATGGGCTTGCCGCCGATGACCGCCAGCTTGGACACCGAGGCGTTCAGGGGTACCGACCAGCTTTCCGTTTCCCAGTCATAGGTGCTTTCACTCTGGAGCGAATACGTCCACGCGCCTTCCGTTGAATAGGCCACGAAGGGCTGGACGAACGTGGCATTGGTGGGCGTTTTCGGATCGTCTTCCAGATCCCACAAGTGGTTGGCCAGCATGCCAACGGTCCACGGGCCCGTCTGTTGCAGCACAATGCCGGTGATGCCGGCAGCCCAGGTATCGCTTGAGACGTCGGAATAGGTCGGGAAACGGACAGCTGGACCGAGCCCCCAAGTCAGGTTCGTCTCGGTGGTTTGGGAGTACCAGGCTTTCGCCAGAACATCACCGAAGCCGCTCTGTGAGGTGCCGGGGATCACGTCCTCTTGCCAGATATAGGGCATGATCGTTCGCGTAATGATGGTGGCGCCGTTGTCGAGCGCAAAGGGGATGATCGGCAGCAGGTTCAACGTTGTCCGGTTGCCTTCATTCGTCACACCGAGATTGTCGTCATAGTTCAGCTGGAACGGCACGGAGATGATGGCCGCGAGTGGGTTCGCCAGTTCTTGTGCAAGGTCGGCGGCGTCCTGCGCTGTGGTCGCTACGGGAAAGCACAGACAACCCATTGCCAGTGATACGCGAAGACGTGTGGTTGTCATCTTGTGGGCCTCCCTGCGACTTTGTTCCAGGAACAGGGCCAGTCGGTCGTTTCACCCTGCCGACAGGATACCATTGCATCACCGGACATTTTGCGACAATGCGATCCCATGCATGGTAAACTGGTGAACCTCATCGAACTCGCGCACGTCGTCGACCTGCTTGATCGGTTCGCGGGGCGGTTGATCGTCGACAGGTCGCTTCAGTTGGCGGGACTCGATCGCACGATGCTCGGCGGTGTGGCCGGTTTCATCCCCTATGCGTCTGAAGCCGTCCTAATCGACTCGGTCGCCCGTGCGATCGGCGACCGCCACCTCGGGGCGCGTATCGGGCGGGCCTTCGACTATTCGACCTATGGCGCTTATTCACATTTCGTGCTGGGCGCGCCGGATTTGGCCTCGGCATTTGAACGCGGGCGGCGAGCCTTGCTGTTTACGCATCCCGGCTCGGAGATCACCCTGCGAGAGACCGCAACGCATCTGGTCGTTGGACGCGATTCCAAAGGCCTGTCCGTGGTCGGGCATCACCACCTTGACGAAGGCGCGCTGTTTGTCATCGGCAAAGTCGCCCGCCATTTCCTGGGCTCCGATTGGACGCCGGATTGGGTCGAGGTGCCGGAAACCCACGCCCGCGAAATCGCGGTCCTTGGAGATCTCTCGGGGACCACGATCCACGCAGGTGCCCAGGTGCCGGGCGTCGCCATTCGCCTGACGGACCTCGCGGCGCTCAACCCCGGTCCACCGCAACCCGAAAGAACAATGACCCTCGGCGAGTTGGGATTCCTGATGAACATCGCGCCGGCTCAAACCATGGAAGATGCCGTGGTTCAGATGTTGACCATCACATCCGCAACCGGCCAGACGGATGAGCGCACCATCGCCCGGTTGCTTGCCATCGGACCGAGGTCTCTCCAACGCGCCTTGAGGGACGAGGGCACGACCTTTCGTCAAATCCGCACTCGGGTCGTCTGCGATCGCGCGCGGGCACTTCTTTCCGAAACGGACATGTCCCTCGCCGAGATCGGCAAGCTGTTGGGATACTCAGATCCGCGAAGCTTCCGGCGCGCCTTCAAGGATGCAACAGGGCTTTCCCCGAGCGCTTTCCGGAAAGCTGAACAAGCACGATGAGCAATGGGCGGATGTCAGGCTCAACCGTTCCAAAGCACCCGGATTGCGGGCGATTTATGAGATGCTTCTACAGATGGCAAAGTCGGCCACTGCCCCGTCGACTCGAAGCAGACCAGTCGGCAGTAACTTTTGAGATCCGCAATGCTGAACGGCAGGTATGTAGCCATCTCGGCCATCGGAGCGTCGCTCACCGAAAGCCTGAAGACCGCCCTTGTCGACCAATGCTGCGCTCGGAAAATGCCTGCATGGGGCTCACTTCAATCTTTCGCCACGCCGCGTAAGAATGGCAGCTTTCGGCTTGAGGGATAATACTGCATCTGCGAGTTGGCTCGAATGGCTCAACGACCGCAAAGTGCAGCTTGCGGACGTCGACTGATCGCGTGGTTTGCGACGCCACCGCCCGCTGATCTATCGGCAACTTAGCCGACATTGCAGACATCCGACGAGAACCCTCGGATGTCCGACATCGCGGCTGCTATCGGCGGCGCTTTAGCAGCAAAAAACCAGTCGGCACTCAATTCGTGACCCTTGTCTTCCTTGGGCGGAAGCCGAGGCGGAGAGCCTACGAACACTCTTTCATTGCAACGCCCATTGCGTGACCAAACCCCTTGGCTGAGAACGATGCGATCACTGCCCCCTCTTGGATCAAATAGAACAGGCCAGTTGTTCCTCCAATGGCGCGTTCGAAAGTTTGCACCGCTGAAACGATACGCTTCTCATCGGCTTTACTCCTCGGCCACGCCCACAACTCGCCGCCCTTTTTCCGCAGAAACATTGTAACCACACGATTTCCAACCTGTAGACTGACGCGCGACATGGATTCTGGAATGGGGACGATTTTGATGCTGACCTCAGATTGTCGGTCTCCGCGATGCCGGGTCACGAACATCAATGTTTCACCTCTGTCATTTGCACGTGAAACGGCCCAGCACACTTTCCCTTTGGAATCATGATCGACAAACACAGACCAATCTGTTTCAGACGCAATTGCGGCATTGCCCAAATAAAACGTGAGTAAACACAATGCGGTTATGAGCACACCAATACTCTCAATGGCTTCAGTTCTTCTCATTTTTTTGCCCCCTCCTTTTGCCCGTAAGGTCTGGGCGTTCGCCTCCGGAAATTTATGCTGGAGCGGCACTCGTCCAAGTTTTCTCCACCCCGTCGGCATAGACCGCAATAAGGCTACCGAGATGCCATCAATCGTGTCGTTGAGTTGCCTCAAATGCATGATTATCGGCCTTGCGGACCTTCTTAAAAACTACGGGACGGCAGCTGTGCGCAGTCAGCCTACCAACACGCCAGCGTGGGCGCTTGTCGTGACAAACCCGGCAGCTTTGCCGACCTCACAGACATTCGCCGCAAAGGCAGCATTGTTCGCCAAACTGGCCTTTCGCCCGACAACGCATTCGAAAACCAGTCGTTCGCGACGGAACACACCAAAGTCGGTTTACAGGGCCCTTCCGGGCGCTCTCAGCAGTCGCTGGACCTCCGCAGAGTTTGCGAAGCCGCCTGTAACGTAAGCTGGTACTTGCAACCTGAACGGACCGACGAGAATCGTTGCAACGTCTTTAGATAGGCAACATGCTGAAGCTTACCCAGGGGCAACTCCTGTCCAGGGAGGGGAAGATGGCGATTTTCGACAAAATGAATAGGGCGTTGGCGGACAATGACGCGGACGCTTATCTCGACCTTTACGCTGACAACGCTGTCTTCGTCAGGCATCAGAGCGGCACGACAATGGACAAGTCGCAGTTCTCGGAACTGATCCGAAAGATGATGGCCTCCGACAAGACGGCCATGGGGGCGCGGCGCAAGATTTACGAGAACAACGACATTCTCGTAGTGCATGGCATCAATGATTACCCCGATGGCACTCGCGAGGCAGTCCTGATGGCCCTTTCGCTGGAGGGCGGGAAAATCAGTCGGGTCGAAACCGGGGCGACACCGCTGCAGAAGTGAGCCGTGACGGACCTGTTGGCAACTGCCAGAATTTCAGAGAGAAGGAAACCCGACATGCCGAAGCTCATCGCGACCCATGACGTCGATGACATAGACCATTGGCTCGCATCCCCGAAGCGGGCGGAAGTGTTCGCTGGCATCGCGACCGATCTCCAGACCTACGTTCTGCCGGGCGACGGTAAAAAAGTCGCTCTCTCGATGGAGGTCGCGGACATGAATGCGCTTGAAGCCATGCTGAAGAGCGAGGCAGGAGCAGCCGCGATGAAGTATGACGGAGTGCACCCCGATACAGTGGTGATTTACGTCGAGAGTTAACCCTAAAGCGTGTTGATCCGGAAAAGCTACCGGAAGTCGCCGACGCCGCGCCTGCCTTTTCGCAGGACAGGCGCCGTTTCATGAGGCCTCGCTACTCCGGCAACTGATGGCATCGGCTCTTCCGGCATCGACGTGAAGTTTGCCGACGGGGCGGTCATCCAACGAAATGACTCGGATGAACGCTTGTGGCGTTGAGCTGTCCTTAGGTCAGTTCTCCCGGACGATGATCGTTGCCACATCGATTTGCCGAAAGGTAATCTGCTGCCATCACCTTTTTCTGCTTTTGGGAGGAAAGTCATGAGAACGCGTAACCTGCCCCATTTGGTCATCATACCTGCCCGAGCGCTTACGCCGCTTGCAGCCTCGGCCGTCCTTGCCAGTCTGATTTTCGGTGGTCCGGGAGCCGCACAGGAATATTCCACCGAGCAGCAGGACACGGAGGTTGTCCTCGCGCCAGACGCGTTCTCGCCCTATGCCGGGCGGCATTTTCCTCAACGACCGCTTTGGGGGGACTCGCACCTGCACACGATGGTTTCGGTGGATGCTGGCACGATGACCCGCCTGTCGCAGGAAGACGCCTTTCGCTTTGCGCGTGGAGAGGAAGTCACGACAACCCACGGGTTGCGGGCAAAGCTGTCCCGCCCACTCGACTGGCTTGTGATCTCGGACCACGCCGAAATGTACGGGCTGATGCCACAACTCCTTGCTGGCGATGCCGAGGTCCTTTCGACCGATCAGGGCAAGGCATGGTACCAGGCGCTGACCTCGGGCAATGCGCAACAGGCCTTCGATACCGCGATGGAGATTGTCGCGTCGCTTTCCGACGACGAGCCGCCGATCGACAACCCCAAGGCGATCCGGCACGCTTGGGAAGACTATACCGCGCTCGCCGACCGCTACAACGAGCCGGGTATCTTCTCGGCGATCATCGGCTACGAATACACGACCGAGGGCGCCAACAACCTGCACCGCAATGTGCTGTTCCGCGACGGCCCGGTCCGGGCGAACCAGACCCGTCCCTTCTCGCAATATGACAGCAAGAACCCCGAGGATCTCTGGACCTACCTGGCCGAATACGAGGCGCGGACCGGGGGTGAAGTGCTCGCGATCCCGCATAACGGCAACCTCTCGAACGGCCGGATGTTCTCGATGACCGCTTATGACGGCTCGCCCCTAACCGAAGAGATCGCGCAGGCCCGTGCTCGTTTCGAGCCGCTCTACGAGGCCACCCAGATCAAGGGCGACGGCGAGGCGCACCCGTTTCTCAGCCCCGACGACGAATTCGCCGATTTCGATACCTGGGATGCTGCCAATCTCAACGGCACCGAGGTGAAGGAACCGGAAATGCTCGCCGGCGAATATGCCCGCGAAGCTCTGAAACGCGGCCTTGCCATCGAGAAGGACCTCGGCGTCAACCCGTTCAAGTTCGGCATGGTTGGTTCGACGGATTCCCATACCGGCATGGCCACCGCACAGGAGGACAACTTCTTCGGCAAGCATTCGGGCGTAGAGCCCGAACCGCATCGCTGGGAACATGTCGTCATTGAGGCACCGGACCCGGATCTGACGATCTATGGCTGGAAACAGGCCGCCGGCGGCCTCGCCGCGGTCTGGGCGCAGGAAAACACCCGCGCAGCGATTTTCGACGCGATGATGCGCAAGGAAACCTACGCCACGACCGGTTCGCGCATGCTGGTCCGTTTCTTCGGCGGCTACGCCTTTACCGAGGAAGATGCCGCAAGCCGCACGCCGGGCGACGAGGGATACGCAAAAGGCGTCCCGATGGGCGGCAACCTCTCGCCCGCGCCCGAAGGCAAGGCGCCGAGCTTTCTCGTGGTAGCGCTGAAGGACTTCCTGTCCGGCAATCTCGACCGCATCCAGATCGTCAAGGGCTGGATCGACGCCGAGGGCGAAACGCAGGAAAAGGTCTATGACGTGGTCTGGTCCGACGACCGTGCGCTGGACGAGAACGGCAAGCTGCCCGATGTCGGCAACACCGTCGATGTCGCGAATGCGACCTGGACCAACACGATCGGTGCCTCGGAACTCATCGGCGTCTGGGAAGATCCCGATTTCGACCCGTCGCAATCGGCCTTCTACTACGCGCGGGTTATTGAGATACCGACGCCGCGCTGGACGGCCTACGAGGCGGTCCGCTTCGGAATCGAGATGCCCGAAGAGGTGCCGATGATCACCACCGAACGCGCGTACACTTCCCCGATCTGGTACACGCCTGAGGGCTGATATCTGACTTCAGAGGAAAATACTGGGGGACACTGGCGATAGTTTCCCCCAGTTCGTTCACTCTCGATCTTTGAGCTTGTGCCGGTCCGTCAGGACGTCGGCAAAGCGTGAAATCCGGTCATTGTCCGAGAACGCCAAAAGACCGCAAAACTCAGGAAGCAGACCAGCACGTCAGTTTGGGCGCTCGTCGTAACAAACCCGGCAGCTTTGCCGACGTTGCCGTCATCCGACCATATTGATTAGATATCACCGAAGAGCCCAAAGCGGATATCGTTTTTTTTGCGAGCTTAGGTCGGGAACGAGAGGCCGAAGGCAACGTGTAGATGGTTTTCGGGATCTGAAATGACTCCTAACGCAAATACTGTCGAAGACCCATCGGTTGATTGCTCTCCAGTGCCATCGAAATCATGCCGGTAAGACGGTTTCTCTAAAGCGCTCCCCCGGAACGTTCTTTTGCACCTTTCTTGTCGTATTGCGCAGTAGTCAGAGAGACGGCCCTGGGCGCGGTATTCCACCAGTACGGGACCTAGCCGAGTTACTCGACGCTGCCGGAATACTCCTCAGCCGGCCTTTGCTCCCAAATGACGGCCATATCGACCTTCGCCGCGGCGAGGAGGTTCATCACTGGGCATCGGAACTCGACATTCTTTGCGAGTTGACGAAACCGCGCCTTTGTCTCGTCGGAATAGACGGTTATGGTCAGCGTTCCGCTTTCGAAATACGGGCGAATGCCGGGAACACCCTTCGGCCCGCGCACGTCGATCTGGCTCTCGCAAGCGAAATCGACACCGGCATATTCAAAGCCCATAGCCTTGGCCACTCCGTTGATGATGACGCCATCGCATCCAACGAGGGCAACGAGGACGGTCTCAAGCGGGCTTGGAGCGCTATTTGTGCCGCCGAGCGAGGCAGGCTCATCAGTGTAGACCGGTGCGAAGTCCCTCACCTGGATCTTGGTGCGCGTTCCGGCGGCATTGGTCGCCTTCACATGGCGAACACCTATCTTTTTTGTAGTGGGATCGATGCTTGGCTCAATGATGTCATTATCAATCATGTCGGACATGACAGGTCTCCCGAATTAGCTGAGTGCGATCAGTGCGCCGACCGGAGCGTCGCCTCGCAACAGATCGAAGAGAATGCGCACGATGCCGAAGACGAACATGCCGTAGATCGCGGCAGTCCACGGGCGCATACGCGCGCGGTAAAGAAGCATGTAGGCGATGAGCGCCACCGTTGGGATGCTAAGCCCGATGGCCCAGACGGCAATCGTGTAACCGATGAGTACGGCGAGGACGGTCAGTTCACCGGCGTCGCGAGCGAAGTCGTTTTCGTATTCGCGCACACCACGGATCACCAACCACAGAGCCAGCGGCAGTCCTGGTACGATCGCAAGCGACGGCATGAGGCGCGAGGCCGGGTTGAAGGAGAACATCTCCCAGAGCGCATAGCTGAACATTGCCGAGCAAGTGACGGCAAGGACGAGCGCGATGCCGCGGTTTGACTCCGGCGGTGTTGCGTCCTCGTCGCCCGGGCCTTCCTCGCCTGGTGTCCGGCGAGTTCTGAGCCAGCGGATGGTCGATAGGATCAACGGGATCACGATCACAGAGGCGATCAACAGTACGCCCGGACGGGTGAGCCACGACCACCCGTGGATCTGGTTCGTCAACCAGAAGTACTGCTCCATCGGACCGGAAAGAACGAACCCGACCAGCGCGGGCGCGCGCGGCCAGCCGCCATGTTTCATCAGCCAGCCGAGCGCACCAAGCGTGAACAGCATGAAGATGTCGCCCATGGTCGAGGTCGACTGATAGGCGCCGATCACCATGATCAGCACCAGCGGTGCTGCGATGATCGCGAAAGGAATACGGGTGAGCCGCGCGAGCGCAGGCGTAATCGCGAAGCACAGAGCCGCACCGACCACCGAGGTCAGCGCCACCGACCAGACGATCAGGAACATCAGGTCAGGGTTTTGGTTTATCATCCGCGGCCCGGGATAATACCCAAACGAGAACAGCGCGCCGAGGAAGATCGCCGCTGCCGGACCGCCCGGCACGCTGAAGAGAACGGTCGGCACGAGGTCCGAGATCACGGTGGCGTTGTTAGCGCCTTCGGAGGCTGCGATACCGCGGATCTCACCCTTGCCGAACTTCGACTTGTCCTTGGTCGATCGGATTGCATGGCCGTAGGCGACCCAGGTCGAGGCGGAAGCGCCGACCGCGGGGACGAAGCCCCCGAGTACGCCGATAAAGGCAGCGCGCAGGACAAGCCACTTGTTGCGCCAAAAATCGCGGAAGCCCTCGCCCCAACGAACAACCTCCATGCGCTCGTGGCTAATGCCACCACCCGCGGCGAGCATCGAGATCACTTCAGCCACGCCAAAAAGCCCAAGCGCCACGATGGTCAGTGAGAAGCCATCGAGCAGGTAGACCTGACCGAAAGTGAAGCGGAAATCGGCGGCCGCCTGTGCAGGGCCGACGACGCCGAGGAGAACGCCGAGGCAAGCGGCCGCCAGCCCTTTGGCGAGGTCTTTTCCGATCATCGACGACGCGAAAAACAGGCCCACGAGTGCGAACATGAAAAGTTCGGGTGTGGAGAGCATAAGCACGATGGGCCCTGCGATTGGGATCGCCAAGAACAGGATCAGCGCGCCGACAAGGCCGCCCACCATCGAGGCCAGGAAGCCAACCCCAAGCGCCCGCGCGGCTTGGCCCTGCTTGGCAAGCGCATGGCCCTCGATCGCCGTCGGCGCCGATGCCGGCGAGCCCGGGGCGCCGAGAAGCACTGAGGTGATGGTGTCGGAGGTGTAGACGACCGAAACCGCGCCTAGGAGCATGGCGAGCCCGGAGTAGTCGTCGAGGTAATAGATGAATGGCAGCAGGATCGAAACGGCCGCCACACCGCCCAGCCCCGGCAGCATGCCGAAAACCATGCCCACGATCATACCGGCGAAAAGCGCCGCGAGGCGCAGCGGGTCGAACAAAGCATCGAGCGCAGTCAGCGCATGTTCAAGCATCCGGGCCTCCGGCAGGGCGGAATAAGGGTGCGCGCGGGCCAGGTCCTTCGGCCCGCGCGGCTTTGCGGATCAGAAGTTGACGCCGTACTTTGTCGACAGCAGATCGCGCAGATAGGCCTTTACCTCTTCGGACGGAGACAGCGCTGCCTTGATCGCCGCCTCGGTATCCGGCCCCGCATTCAGGCGAGCTCCGTTCGTCACCTTGAGGGCCTCTTGCTGGAACTCGGGATCCTCGTTGATGGCCGCGACCGTCTCAGCAAAGAGATCGATGACCTCCTGGGGCGTGTCGGGGTGCATGTAACCCGTCAGCCCGTAAGCGTAGGTGACAGAAGCGACGCCCTGGAACGCGTCCCACTCGATCCCCGACGGTGCCGAGCCATAAAGCATCTCATGCACCTCGTAGACCGACGGCAGTTCGGGCGCGATCGAGTCGCGGGCCTTGAGGACACCGCCCTCCATGGCACCGCCCGTCCAGAGCGGAACCGCCGTACCCGCATCGACGGACGGAACAACCTGCGTCAGGTAGACAGGGGTGAACTGGTAATCGAGGTTGAGCTCGCCTTGTTCGAAGGCAAGTCGCACCGGTCCGCGACCGTTGAAGCCGAGGACTGATTTAACATCGAGGTCCAGCACTTCGAACGACAGAAGACCAGGCAAGTCCGAGGCAGCCGCCGCGATTCCGCCGTAGATCAATTGTGTCGATGCGTTCTTGATATCTGCCGCGCTGGTTACGCCAGTCGACGGCGAGACATAGGCGACGGCACTGAATGGATGGCTATAGGCCACGCGATAGTCGGCGAGGCGATACTCGACACCCTCCTGCCCCAACACGAACGGGTTCGCCGTGGATGAGGTCGTGAACAGGATCGTCGTCCCGTCCGACTTCGCATTCTGCTCGAACCAGTTTGCGCCGAGGATCGATCCGCCCCCGGGGCGAGAAACGACATCGATGTCGGGATTGCCGGGCAGGTGTTTCTCGAAATAGGGCTCGAGGAACTTCGCCGAGACGAAGGTCGCGCCGCCTTCTCCGAAGGGCACGACGATCTCGATAGACTTGCCGGCGAAGTAGCCGTCCTGCGCTTGGGCGGCAGTGGCCAGCCCGATCGTTGCGGCGAGCGCCGCCGTCGTCGTCATTTGTTTCCGCATGTCTTCAGTCCTCCCATGGAATGCGCGTGCTTTCCGGCTCTACCCGATTGTGTTCTCCAACGTTCCGAGCCCAGTGATTTCAACCTGCATGACATCGCCTGCTTGAAGGTATTTCGGTGGCTTGAACCCTATCCCCACGCCGACCGGCGTACCTGTCGCTATGATGTCGCCCGGAAGGAGCGTCATCGTCCGACTCATTGTCTCGATCAGCGTCGGGATATCGAAAATGAGATCGGCCACCTTCGCGCGCTGGCGTTCCTCGCCGTTGATCCGCGTTACGAGCTCAAGCTCTGTAACGTCGCCCACCTCGTCGGCGGTCGCAATCCACGGGCCCATCGGGCAGAATGTATCGACACCCTTGCCGATGACCCACTGGTTGTGGTCCTTCTGCAGTTCGCGCGAGGTAACGTCATTGATCGTGACGTAGCCGAAGACATGGTCGTAAGCATTTTCCTTAGTGACCTGAAAGCAGGTCTTGCCAATCACGACCCCAAGTTCACCCTCGTAATCAACCGAGTTCGTGGGATCGAGCGACCCCCTCACCACGGCCCGTGGTCCACACACGCTCGTCGTGGCTTTCGTGAAAATGACCGGGTGAGAGGGAACAGTTTCCTTGGCGCTTGAATCGAAGCCGCTGGAATGAAACTCGGCGGCATGAGCATAGTAGTTCTTGCCTACGCAAAACACATCGCGTCGCGGTTCGGGAATAGGCGCCATCAGACAGATGTCCGACAGCGGAACCCGCCGTGTGCCGGACTTCGCCCAATCCGAAACGGCGGCCTGACCGCCGGAGATGACATCGAGCACCGCGCGGCTGGCGCTTTCGCCATCTACACAGACAACGGCATCCTCCCCATCGACGAAACCGGCCGCGATATCGTCACCGCTCTTGAAGGTTATCAGCTTCATGTTCTCGACACTTCTAACTTTTATCGATAGAATGAGAAAACATATATAGGCCCGTCTGTCAAATATACGTTTGGGCGGAACTTTAGACGGGCAGTGCAAGGTAGAAGCATGACGCAGACGACAACGCTTGCAGCGAACACAGAGGCGCAAACGCTGAGCGAAACCGCCTACCGGAACCTCAAGAGCGACATTATCCGAGGGGAGCGCGTCCCGGGCGAACGCCTGCGCATCGAGAGACTTAAGGGCATTTACGGAATCGGACCAACCCCGCTCCGCGAGGCGCTCCAAAAGCTCAGCCAGGACGGGCTTGTGACCAGCGAAGGAAACCGCGGCTTCACGGTTGCCCCGCTCGATCCAGGGGAGTTCGCTGACCTCAACCTTGCGCGCACTGCAATCGAGAAAGAGGCCTTGCGTCTCTCAATCGAGAAAGGGGACGACGACTGGGAAGCGCGCGTCGTTGCAGCGAGCTACATTATGCGAAAAGAAGACAAGGCGCTGCCGTCATCGCAAGGAGGGGTACCCGACAGTTGGGAGCGTGCGAATGCCGAGTTCCACACTGCCTTGGTCTCAGCATGTGGGTCGGCATGGCTCCTGAAGATCCGCGCCGGACTGCATGAGCTTTGCGAACGCTATCGCCGCGCGTCGGTCTATCAAAAGATGGGCTCCCGGAATCTGGAAACCGAACACGCCGAGATCGCCGAAGCGGTGCTGGCGCGTGACACGGGCCGTGCAGTCGAACTCGTCGAGCGGCACTTCGCCCTTACGGCATCGAGCCTGATCAAGGAGAAGGGCACGCTCGCCCCTGCACGATAGAATGACAGGCGAGATCCTCGTGTTCCTTGCGGCCGGACTTCTCGGAGGCGCCGTTAACGCCGCGGCCGGAGGCGCCAAGCTATTCGTTTTTCCTCTCCTTCTCGCCTCCGGCTTGCCGCCCATCGCTGCGAACGTGACCCAGGGTGTTGCGCTTTGGCCTGCGCAACTCCCCGCAGTCTGGGTCTACCGAGCGGAAATTCGTGCCGAACTTAGAAACCTCTTCACTCTGGTGGTCCCCGCCTTCGTTGGCGCCCTTGCCGGCGCGATCATAATGGTGAACTCCAGCAATGCCGCCTTTGTCAGAGTCGTGCCGTTCCTTCTGGCGATTGCAGTCGCCGCCATCGTGCTTGGCCCCCGTACGACAGACCTCATGCGCCGCGCTCTTCCTGGCGAACGCCTACAGGCGGCCACTGTCGTGCTCATGCTTGCCATCGGCTTCTACGGCGGGTTCTTCGGTGCGGGTATGGGTTTCATGCTGCTCGCCGTCCTGTCGATTGCGACCGGCAGGGGAATCGCACAGGTCAACGGTGCGAAAAACCTCTTCGCCTTCGTCATCCAGTCTGTCGCGGTCGGGCCGATGATTCTTTCGGGTCTCGTCGACTGGCTCGCCGCCGTCTGCGTGCTTGTTGGCGGCATCATCGGCGGCTACTTCGGCGCCCACCTTGTCCGCCGCTTGCCGGAAAAACTCGTCCGTATCGGCGTTGCTGCCCTTGGCGTGGCGCTCACGCTTTCCTTTCTGGCGTCCTGAGGAGTACAAGGCATGAAACTTGCGACATTCTTAGAAGACGAGGAGCGCAAGCTAGGCGTGGTCGATGGAGACACAATTGTCGATCTCGCCGCCGCCGGCCTCAATCCGGAAATTACCGACATGACACGGCTCATCGCAGCCGGTGATCCGATCATGGAAGAAGTCCTCCAAGCGGTTGCCATCGCGCCGGACCACGCGCGGCACCCCATTTGCGATATTGCTCTAGCAGCGCCTATGCTTCCTTCGACGGTCCTATGCGCGGGCAGTAACTACCGTTCGCACAATGCCGAAAAGGCCGGTGCGCCCCTCAGCGGCAAGGAGCCCGAATTCTTCATCAAGACATCGGACTGCGTCATTGGTCCCAACGACCCGATCGTCCACGACACGATCCTCACCAAGAAACTTGATTGCGAGACCGAGCTTGCCATCGTGATCGGCAAGCCCGGCAGACACATCCCCACGGACCGAGCGCTGGAGCACGTCTTCGGCTACACGGTTGCCAACGATGTGACGGCCCGCGATCGGCAGGTTCGCTTCACTGAGACCGGAGCGGTCTTCTACGAACTCGGGCGGGGCAAGGCATTCGACAGCAGCCTGCCGCTCGGCCCGGTCATCACCACTGTCGACGAAATACTCGACCCCCAGGCGCTCACACTCTCAACACGGATCAACGGTGAGTTGCGCCAGCACGCCAACACCTCCGAGATGATCTGGAGCTGCGCAGAATTGATCCACGTCTTTTCCATGAACTTCACGCTTCGACCCGGGATGATTATCCTGACCGGCACTCCTTCAGGAACCGCTTGGTCCGTCGATGCTGAGCTTGGAGGATCATGGCAGCCGACAGAAGACCTCTTAGCCGCAAGCCGCTATTGCCTTAGTGGCGATGTCGTCGAAAGCGAGATCGCTGCGATCGGGTGTTTGCGCAATCCTGTGGTTTAGAAAAGAGCGTTATTCAGCGCAATATCTAACTGTCTACGTCCTCACCTCGCGTTGGGCGGTGAACCCGCTTGCCGGGAGACCATCTAGGCATCGGTTCGTTCCCGGGCATGCCCGGGGTTTGGATGTACGCTTTGTCCGACCAGACCGTCGCGGAAATGGGTACGGCGGCAGCAATGCGCAGTCTCCGGACCACTGGTTGCTGCCTGGTCGAACCTTCACCGGAGTCCGCTTGAAAGGGTAGTTTGCCGACTTCGCAGTCATTCTCGGCAGTGCAGCAATCCCCTTCGCAGTCGCCCGGAATCCAGCATGGCGATCAAGGACCGGACCTCCGCTGCGCCACACATCATGGGCGAAAGAGCGGACGAAGCGAGCATTCGCCGCGACTGCACCAATGGCAGCTTTCATGATCTCAACAAAAAGGTCGCAGGCGACCGGCAGCCGTCATACACAGTCCACTGGGATCCACGGTTCTGCCATGCCTGTGAGGAGATTGTAATTGAGTAAGGAGCTTTCAGCGGCTTTGTCCGCAGCAGAAAAAATTCGTGACCAGATTTTTCCGGAAGCAAGCACCTGCATGCTCGCGGGTTCGGTGGTTCGAGGCGACGCAACAGCTTATTCGGACCTTGATTTGGTTGTGGTCTTTGAACGCGTTGAGAACGCTCAAAGGCAGTCGTTTACTTTCGGGGGCTGGCCCGTTGAAGCATTCATCCACGACCCTCAAACTCTGGAATATTTCTTTCGGGAGGTGGACCGCCCGTCGGGAGTGCCGTCTCTGCCCAACATGGTTAGCGAAGGCATCGAGATACCTCGAGAAACCAAATTCGGCAGTCTTATGAAAGACCTGGCATCTCGAATTTTGGAAGAAGGCCCGCTTCAATGGGGTCAACAAGAACGCGAAAACTCACGTTATGCAATCAGCGATATGGTCGAGGATATTCGTGAGCCTCGCAACACAGCTGAGCTTCGTATCGTGGTCGCAAATCTATATTCGGCGATTGCCGATCACTTTCTCAGGTCGCAAAATCGTTGGTCAGCCAAAGGAAAGAGCATTCCCAGAAGGCTCATGAGCGTTGATCCCGAGTTCCACAAGCGCTTTGCAGAGGCATTTGAGGCCGCATTCACTAGTGACGATACCGCAGACGTCATTCGACTTTGCGAACACGTGTTGGAACCGGATGGAGGCTTTCTGTTTCAAGGCTATACCCGCGATGCACCAAAAGAGTGGCGTATGCCTGACGCGTGATGGAGCGTCAGCCGCCATTCGTACTCGATGCAGCATTTGTCAGTATGGGCTCCTTGTCGCCGTTCTCTGCGCCGACCTTAAATGGCCGCTTCCGGCGGAGGGGATGATGCTGCAGTTGCGTCGTGCTCACACGGGTTGAGCGACGGCTTTGCGCAGGAAGCAGACCAGCACGTCAGTTTGGGCGCTCGTCGTAACAAATCCGGCAGCTTTGCCGACCTTGCTAACATCCGAGCGAAAAACTCAGATGTCTCCTCCGAGCCCAAAGTGGACACTTGCCAAACAAGTTCAGGCCTTTGACTTTTGCAGGTGCGGTTGGTCCTAGGGGTTGAGGCTGGATTGAAAGCGGCGAAAAATCAGCCACAGCATCAAACAAGTCGCCATGGTCCCAGCTGCTGCGAAAAGGGGAGCGGACAAACCCAGACTTTCGCGCAGCGCACCGAAGACAGAAGGGCCCATACCCATAAGAGCGTAGTAGATCGCCATGTAGATTCCCATACCAATGGCTCGAACATCAGGCCGCGTAGCTTCGACCGGCAATGTCATCACCATAGCCGCCGCCGGACCGACCACTAAACCCAACAAAACCAAAAGCGAAAAGCTGGCCGCAGGGCTGTCTAATAACACAAACGCCACCAAACCTATCGCCGACAATCCGAAACAGGCTGTCGCCGCTAAGTCCGGCTGACGAAGCCGTGTCGCCAACCAACCTCCTGCAGCAACCGATAGTACCGCCACCCAGCCGGTTATGCTGACGATTCCGGATGCATCGACATGGCTCAGACCACCCGCCTGCAAGTGCCCGGGAGCCCAGCTCATCGCGGCGATGAAAGCCGTATTGTAGAACCCCCAAATGATGCCTGCGAGACAGACAAGCTTGAGCTCGGACGGAAGCAACCGTTTTTGTAGGCCGACCAATCCAGTCGGGCGCGATCTTGCTTGATCTGACCAAGTGGCGACCATCAAGATAAGGGCGATAAGGCTCAACCCGGCCGGCAGTGCCAAAACCAATCGCAAATCAACATACGTTGCAAGAACAGGCAGAAACAGCATGGCCAAGGCGAGCCCTGCTGGCCAGCTTGATACCAAGATTCCCATGGCCACTGGCAAATCCCTGCGACCTTGGAACATGTCGCCGACCATCTTGGTCACCATCACATTCAGTGCTACCGCCCCAGTTCCGGCGAAAAAACGTGCCGCCAACTGTGCTTCGAAACTAAGAAACAACGCGCCTGAAATTCCGCCGACGACCATCAGCACAAGGCCGGCCAACGCGGTGCGCAAGTCGCCCAGTGCCTGGCCCGCCCAGCCGCCAAAGAGCGCCGTTATGGCGCCCGGTAAAAGGTAGATGCCCGTTATCACACCAATGGCACCAAAACCTATTCCTGTTTGGTCCACGATCGAAGTAGCCAGTGCTGGGACGGACTGGAACTGAACGCCCATTGCCGCTCTCGCCAACGTCAGCGCCGCGAGGGCGATCCATAGTTGCATGATTGCCCTCCCTGGGCGGAGCTATCGCTTCGATTTCTTTTGCCAAACCCCTGACGTGTCTTACATGGTGCGTTTTTAAACCGGCACTTTGCGTTCTCCAACGTTACATGGGAACTACGCAGCGCCGGGTCAGCTCAGATCCAAGGGGGTCAATTTTGGGCGCCGATACGGGGTCACGATCCAATGCCGATTGACAGCAACCGCGAGATGCCGTGCCGCTGAATGCAGCGGTGCAGCGCTGACCGGGTCAGGTACGGGATCGAGGGCTGCAAGGCGTACAGACAATCATCCAGCGGCAAGAGCGTGTGCCGACGGAAAGCCACCACCATCGCCTCCTCGGCCTCGCTGAGAACGGTCGAGCGCGGTTCCTTCGGGCCGGTCTTGCGATCCTCGACCGTTTCGCGCTTGCGCCACTTCGCGACCGTCTTCAGGTTGATACCGAGTTCCCGGCTCAGCGCCGCGGTCGAAGCTTGCGATCGCTGTATTGCAGCTCGGATGACGTGCGCCCCTCTCGGTGAATGCGTGCATTCACCTGCCGGTCAAGGTGATCGTGGCGCTGCCGTGGCGAACTTGTCCCAAAGTGCTTCCTTCCATTCCGACCAATGGATCGCACCATCAATCCGTGGGATCAAACACCTCGGGCGCTGAGTCATCTGTTCTTGAATCTTTTTTCGCCACCGACCGCAAGGCATTGTTTTATTTTCGAAATGCCTTATGAAATCCGGAAGCTGAGAGAGTGTTCTACACCTTTGGCCTAGTTGCCACCCAACTTTCGCTCGGTTCTTGATGGCGTGGCAGGCGCAGCAGAGGGAACAATATGGAGCGGCTGAAAGCGCGGGTATCAGAACTCTACACCGGTCAAACGCCAACCGCGCGGAGGTTGCGCTATTGGCTCATCCTGTTCGACCTGGCCACGGTAGTCTACTTCATTGTCACTGTTCCGTTACCGGCAACGCCCTTGCTAGGCGTTGTGAATATTGCACTGGCGGTATTTATAGCGATCGATTTCTTTTGTCGGCTTTGGATCTCGGATAATCGCTGGCGGCACCTTGGACAGATCTATGTGCTTGCTGATCTGATTGTCCTGTTGTCGCTGGTGTTGGACCCGTTGCTGCACCTGGACCTTACGTTCCTACGCATACTGCGTGGCGTCCGGCTCGGCAGGTCGGAGTATCTGCTTCAAGACCTGCGGCGCGACTGGCGGTTCTTTCGCGAGCACGAGGACGCACTGGTAGCGGCCCTTAACCTTGTGGTCTTCGTTTTCGTCACAACATCTGCGGTCTACATTTTCTTTGCAGACTCTGAGATAGGTGCATCGGGCTACGTGGATTCACTCTACTACACGGTCACGACGCTGACGACGACGGGCTATGGCGACATCACGCCCAATACGCCGGTGGAAAAGATCGCAGCAGTGGCGATCATGGTGGTCGGGGTCTCGCTGTTCCTGCGCCTTGCCGGCGCGGTCTTCACCCAATCGCGGGTGCATCACCCGTGTCCGCGATGTGGGCTGACGCGACATGATCCGGACGCCATTCATTGCAAGCATTGCGGCGAAATGCTCAGAATCGAGACGGAAGGAGCCGGCTGAAGACACCAACCGTGTCAGCGACGGAGGCAGCAGGATCGAGTTCCTCCGTCTTGGCAACCCGCAATCTCTTTCCTAATCGGCAGCAACATCCGCGTTCGCCGGGCCTCGGCACGCGGCAATGAAGCGAACGTCCGTCTGGTTTTTTGATCCTAGGCTCTGGACCCATTGATTTGGTTGCAGTCGTGGCACCGGGCTGATTCAAGCTCCTGAACTTCAGGAGGCGTGATGAGCAACTTGTTTTGGCTGACCGACGAGCAGATGGCGCGGTTGCAGCCCTATTTTCCGAAGAGCCATGGCAAGCCTCGCATGGATGACAGACGCGTCCTGAGTGGGATTATCTTCATCAATCGCAACGGGTTGCGCTGGTCTGATGCTCCACGGGAGTATGGCCCACCCAAGACGCTCTACAACCGCTGGAAGCGTTGGAGCGACAAGGGCGTGTTCGCTCGGATCATGGAGGGGCTAGCTGCCGAGCATTCCGATCACAAGGCGATCATGATTGACGCGACCTATCTGAAAGCCCACCGCACGGCGTCGAGCCTGCGGTTGAAAAACGTATGGCCCGCCCCGGTTGCAAGCGCCGATTGTGTGATGGATTGAGCAGTCTGCAAAAAACGTATCCGGCATGTCAGCTTGTTTGCCGCTGCCAAGATGGAGATCCGCGCGTCCCGATCCTCATAAGGGGGCCGGCCCCGTCAGGCCATTTTTACGCTGAGGTTTTCAGGACACCGGTCGACTGTCAGGCCATCTTCCTCTCACCACTCGCAGCTTGGGTGCC